>CAWVFT010000070.1:0-37115 GCA_963928635.1 Bacillota bacterium
ATGCTAAATTTATGATATGGTTAGCATTAAAAAAATCGGAAAAAGTAATAACTGTATCGGAAAATACTAAAAAAGATATTTTAGACAGATATAAAGTCAATCCAGACAAAATCGAAGTAATTTATAACGCAGCAGGAGAAGAATTCAAAAAGAAGGAAAAAGTAGATATAGAATACTTATATGAAAAATATTCTATTTCTAAAAATAAAAAAGTTATTATGTATGTAGGAAACTTAAAGCCACATAAAAACTTAGAAAGATTATTGCAAGCCTTTTCAAAAGTGAATAGTGAAAATGTGATTTTGATTTTGGTTGGTAAAGCATTTAAAAGATATAGTGAATTAGAAAACATAGAAGAAAAGTTAGAAATATCAGATAAAGTGATACATACAGGGATGGTTGAACAAAAAGAATTGGTAGACTTATATAATTTAGCAGATTTATTTGTATTTCCATCATTATATGAGGGCTTTGGACTACCTGTTTTGGAATCACTAGCATGTGATACACCAGTAATTTGTTCAAACACATCATCATTACCAGAAGTAGGTGGAAATGTGGTTGATTATTTTGACCCACTAAATATAGAAGACATTAAAGATAAAATTGAGAAAAATTTGGAGCGAAAAAATAAAATTGACTATAGTGATCAATTGAAAAAATTTAGTTGGGAAAAAAATATAGAAAAAACGAAAGAAATATATGAGAGTTTATAGGAGAAAAAATGATTGTCTATATAATATGTTTTATATTATCTATAGGTTGTACATATATAGCTCAGAAAAAATTTGAAATTGAGCATAAGAGAGAAGGTATATTTTTTTCTGTAATAGCAATATTAATACCATCTATAGTAGCAGGAATAAGAGCAACTACAGTAGGATCTGATACTGCCGGATATGTTGAAAGGTCATTTTATCAAGCATTAAGCAGTACATCATTATCAAGCTTTTTAGAACTATCTGACTTAGAAACAGGATATAATGTTTTTACATATGTCATAACAAAAATATTTGGAGATGTACATTGGATTTTATTTATAAATCAATTAATAGTATGCTCAATAGTATATAAAATGGCGTATGACCGAAGAAACCAGATATCAATGCCTATGGTAATGCTAGTATATTTTACAGTATTTTATAGTATGAGCTTAAATATAGCTAGACAAGGATTAGCAATAGCTATAATATTATATTCAATAAAGCTTATGGAAGATAAAAAGTATGTAAAAACAGCAATATTATTTTGGTTGGCCTTCCAATTTCATACTTCTGCAATATTCGCATTGTTTTTATATATAATAATATATATTAATCAAAAGAAAATAAATTATAAGTCAAGAATAATAATAATGTTTTTAATGGTGATATTATTATTATTAATAGTTATAAGCTATGAACAAATTTTATATTATATGACTTTTGACTTACAAATTATTCCACATAAATTCTATAATTATCTTAATAGCCATTATGCTTCTGAAAATTTTAATATTAATATTATGGAATTAGCATTTAAAGGACTATGGATATTCTTAAGTATATTATATGTAATTGTGAATAAAAAGAATAAAGAATATAAAATTAATTCATATGTAATATTTTTGATAATAGATTTATGTATGTTTTTAATAAGTGCAAAGATAAGTAATGCTTTTAGAATGGGATATTATTATGGTATGGCAGCTATGATGTTAACAATTCCAGCATTAACAGGTGTTTTTAAGCAGGATAAAACCAATAAAATAATATCAACTGTATTAATAGGAATAATACTAATAGCTTACTGGTTTTACAGTAATATTTTATACACAGGTGCAGGAATTTACCCATATGCATCAGATATTATACCGATTTTAAATTATTTATTTTAGGAGAAATTATGAATATAGGAATAGATGCAAGAGCTTTAACAAAAAATAAAGCAGGAATAGGAACATATACATATAAGATTATAGAGTATTTAAATAAATATGATAAAGAAAACAATTATATATTGTTTTCAAATAAAGAAGTAGTTATTGATTTTGAATTAAATGAAAATTGGAATATATACAAAGAAGATTCAAAAATAGGAACATTCTGGATATATTTTAAACTTCCTAAGATATTAAAAGAAAATAATATAGATATATTTTGGGGTACACAACATTGCTTACCAAAAAAAAATAAATATACAGAATCCATAAAATATGTATTAACAATACATGATATAGCAATAAAAAAATTCAAAAATGTTGGTTCATTTTATAATACAATTATACAAAAATTAATTTTGAAGAAATCTTGTGAAAATGCAAATAGAATAATAGCTGTATCAAAATCTACAAAGCAAGATTTAATAGATATTTTAGGAATAGATAAAAATAAAATACAAGTTATATATGAAGGAATAGATCAAAAGGATAGTGAAAGTGTATTTAATCAGAAAAGTGAAAATGAAATAATAGAAAAATATGGATTAGAAAAAAATAAATATATATTTTTTTTAAGCACTATAGAACCAAGAAAAAATTTGATAACTGTAGTAAAAGCATTTGATTTATTAAAAGAAAAGACAAAGGATTTAAAATTTGTAATATCTGGAGGTAAAGGATGGAAATGCAAAGAAACTTTAGATAGAATCCAGAATTCTAAATTCAAAGAAGATATAATATTAACCGGATATATATCTAATGAAGAAAAAGAAGTATTTTTTAAGAATACAGTTGCTTTTATATACCCATCATTATATGAAGGTTTTGGAATACCTGTTTTAGAAGGTATGAAAAATGGAGCAATAGTAATTACAAGTAATAATTCTTCATTACCAGAAGTTGGTGGAAAAAGCGCATTTTATTTAAATAATGAAATTGATGAAGTAGAATTATCAAAGCTAATAGAGCAATGTTTAAATTTATCAGATAAAAAAAGAGAGAAAATAATAGAAGAAGGATATCAAAATGTGAAAAAATTCACATGGGAAAAGTGTGCCAAAGAAACATTAGAGCAATTTAATCAGGAGGGGTAGTAGTAAAAATGAAAATATTAATAGTAAATGAACTACTAATTTCAGGTGGAGCTGAACAGTCATGCTTAAAAATGAAAAAACTATTACAAAAACAAAATGATGTAGTGTATTTAACATTTGATAATGAATTTGAAGAAAAGATTAATGAAGTAGAAGATAAAAAAAATATAGTAAATATCAAATTAGGAAATAAAAGATTAAATAGATTTATATTTAATATATTTTTATATAGAAAAATAAGAAACAAAATTAAAGAAATCAATCCTGATAAAATAATACTAAATAATTTGTCATCAAGTCCAATAACACAATTAAAAGCAATGAAAGGATATGATGTATATCAAATTATAAGAGATTATTATGCTGTATGTCCAAAATCAACAGCAATAAAAAATGATCTTTCAGTATGTAGTGGTTACAAGTTTAATAATTGTTATAAAACTTGTGGGAAAGATTTGAAAATTCATATGAGACTACATTTAATTAGAAAAATGGAAAGATTAAGGAAAAAGTTACTAAGGAAACTAATATCTCCTAGTGAAAAATTAAATGAATATCTATTAGATTGTAGATATGATTCATGTTGTATAAATAATCCAATGGATATTACTGATGAATGTAAAAATAATGAAAAAGAACTAAGTATGGGAACTAAAAAGTATGTATATTTAGGAGCAGTAAATGAAATAAAGGGAATATATAAATTTATTGAAGCTTTTAATAGTTTTTCAAAAGGCAGAGATGTTAATTTAACAATAATAGGAAAATGCTCAGAGAGAGACGATGAAGAAAAATTAGATAAATATTTAAAGGAAAATGCAAAACTAAAATATTTAGGATATAAAACGCATAAAGAAGTTGTAGAATTATTAAAAGGTTTTGATTTTATAGTAGTTCCATCATTGTGGATAGAAAATTATCCAACTACAGCATTAGAAGGTATGTTATATAAGTGCCTAGTTATAGGAAGCAACAGAGGAGGAATACCGGAAATTGTAGGTAATGATAGAGGCTTCTTATTTAATATATTAGATAATAAAGATATAGAGAACACGTTGAATCAAACATACAGTATGGGTAAAGAACAATACAAAGAAATAATAGAGAGAGCATATAAATATGTATGTGAAAATAATTCTTATGAAAAATACTATAAAAATATAATGGAAATATTGAATTAAGAGGAGAATTAATTGTGAAAATAGTATTTATGACAAACGCTATGGGAAAAGGTGGAGCAGAAAGAGTTATAGTAAATTTGACTTCATATTTGTCAGAAAAAAATGAAGTATCAATAATTTCTGTTCATAACACATATGTTGGATATGATATAGATAAAAAAGTTAATCTATACACTTTAGATGATGAATATACAGATATTTATTCTACCGAAAAAAGTATAGAAAAAATATCTATGATTAAAAAAATTAAAAGAATTTTTAAAAGATTAACGAAGATAAATTATTATAAAAAATCTTTAAAACCAGATGTAATAGTTTCTTTTATGCCTAAACCATCATTTTTAGTGTTAATAACTAATTTTATAAACAAAATTCCTGTAATAGTTTCGGTCAGAAATGATCCAAAAACAGAATATGCATCTAAGAAAAATAACATACTTATGAAAATACTATATCCAAGTGCAGCAGGTTTTGTATTTCAAACAGAAGAAGCTAAAAACTATTTTAATAAAAAAATAAAAGATAAGGCTGTTGTGATACCAAACCCAATAAATCCGAAATTTATAGAAAAACCATTTTTAGAAGAAAGACAAAAAGAGATTGTATCTGTTGGGAGACTAGAAGAGCAGAAAAACCACAAATTGCTTATAGATGCCTTTTCAGAAGTTGTAAAAAAATATGGAGATTATAAATTAATAATATATGGCGAGGGAAAACTAAGGAAAAATTTAGAAGATTATATAAATGAAAAAGAATTACAAGGAAAGGTATTCCTACCAGGAAATGTAGATAATATAAAGGATAGAATATATGAATCCTCAATGTTTGTGCTTTCATCAAATTATGAAGGGATGCCTAATGCTCTGATGGAAGCAATGGCTTTGGGATTACCAGTAATTTCAACTGATTGTCCTTGTGGTGGACCTAGATTTTTAATACAAAATAACAAAAATGGTATTTTGGTTGAAAATGGAAATGTTGAAGAATTAGAGAATGCGATGAAAAAGATATTAGAAAATCCGGATTTTGCAAGTGAGTTAGGTAAAAATGCTAATAAAATTGCAGAAACTTTAAACCCTAATAAAGTAAATGCAGTCTGGGAAAAATATATAAAAAAAGTCATAGACAAGAAATGAATTTTAAGGAGATAGCAATATATGAAAGATAATAAAATAATTGAATATATTAAAAAGCCTAAGAAAATATGGGATTTTCTAGTTTTTAGAAATATTGTTCATATATCAGATGAAAAATATTTAAAGATGAAGTATAAATATCTGTGTGGGAAAGATTTAGATTTAGAAAATCCAAAAACTTTTAATGAAAAATTGCAATGGTTAAAGTTGTATGATAGAAATCCAGAATATACAAAAATGGTAGATAAATATGAAGTAAAAGAGTATGTATCAAAAATTATCGGAAAAGAATATGTGATACCAACATTAGGAATATATAATAGTTTCGAAGAAATTGATTTTGATAAATTACCAAATCAATTTGTTATGAAGTGTACACATGATTCTGGTGGATTATCAATTTGCAAAGATAAAAAAACATTTAATATACAAGAAGCCAAGGATAAAATAAATAAATCATTAAAGAAAAATTATTATGAATTTAATAGAGAGTGGCCATATAAAGCAGTAAGACCAAGAATATTAATCGAAAAATATATGGAAGATCAAACAGGTGCTTTGTTGGATTATAAAATATATGCATTTAATGGTAAATGTGATTATGTAATGATTTGTTTGGATAGAGAAAAAGAAAATGAGAAAACTAAATTCTTATATTATGATAAAAATTGGAATCTAAAAAAAGATTTTAGCAATGATGGATTGAAATATGGTAACAATATTCATTTAGAAAAACCCAAGAATTTAGAAAAGATGTTTGAATTTGCTAGTAAATTATCTACAGGAATACCTTTTGTAAGAGTTGATTTTTATAATGTAGATGGACAAGTTTATTTTGGGGAATTAACATTTTTTCCAAGTGGAGGATTTGATAATAAGAGAACCATATCAATTTCAAATTATTTAGATGAAAATTTAAAAATAAATATAAAATAAAGAAATGAGGAGTGAATAGTATGAAAATATGTATTTTAGGTGCAGGAAATGCTGGATGTGCAGTTGCGGCAGATTTATCAATTAAAGGATTTGAAGTTACATTAATAAAAACTTCTGAGCATATGCATAATGATAATTTTACGTTCTTAGAAAAAAATAATGGTAAGATAAAATTAGTAGAAGGGGATAATGAAACAGAAACAAATATATACAAGGTTACAAAAAATATAGAAGAAATTCAAAATCAAGACGTAATTATTATATATATTCAGACTAAATATCATGAAGAATTAATAAAACGTATTTCTAAATATGTAAATGATAGACAGATTGTTATTATAAATCCTGGATATTTGTCTACAGCTTATATGTTAAAATATTGTGAAAAAATGCCAATAGTGGTAGAGGCTGAAAGTTCTTTTATTGATTGTAGAATTTCAAATCCTGGGACTATCAAAGTAGGATTCAGAAATGTTAGAAATCCAGTTGGAGTATATCCAAAATCTAAAACTAATTATGTAAAAGAAAAATTAGAAGGGTTAGATTATCATTTAGAATATGTAACAACAATAGAAGCAGCTTTACATAATCCGAATATGATAGTACATACTGTAGGAGCAGTCATGAGTATACCAAGAATAGAAAAAACAAATGGTGACTATTGTATGTATCATGAAGTATTTACACCAAGTGTATGGAAGATATTAGAAGGATTAGACGAAGAAAAAATGAATGTCATCGAAAAATTAGGATTTAAAAGACTATCATATGTGGAAGCTTGCAAATATAGGAATAGCTTAAATGAAAAAAGAGATGCAAAAGAAGTATTTTTCTGGTATGCAGCTATGCCAACTAGAGCTAAAGGCCCTACAAAAGTGGATTCAAGATATATTTCAGAGGATGTACCAGAGGGATTAGTAATGTTAGAAACATTAGGAAAAGAATTAAATGTACCTACACCAATATGTACATCTTTAATAGAAATAGCTTCAGCAGCTTTAGGCAGAGATTTAAGAAAAGAAGGAAGGACAATCCAAAGATTAGGAAAAGAGAATATAAAAAAGATACTAGAAGATTCTAAAGAATAGAGAAGAGGAAAGCAATGAGAAGTAAAAAAGCATTAAAAAATATGACAACATCATTAATGTTACAATTAGTTACAATAATATGTGGCTTTATAGTACCCAGATTGATAATACAAGCATTTGGATCAAATGTTAATGGGTTAATTAATTCAATAACTCAGTTTTTAAGTTATATAACTTTATTAGATTCAGGTGTAGGACAAGTTATAAAAGCAACGTTATATAAACCAATTGCACAGAAGGATAAGCATCAAATAACAAATATATTAATGGCATCAGAAAAGTTTTTTCAGACTATAGCATATATTTTACTTGTATATATTGTTGTTTTGTGTGCAATATTTCCTTTAATAATGAATGGCCAATTTGATACAATGTATACATTATCTTTAGTTGTAATTATATCAATAAGTACATTTGCAGAATATTATTTAGGAATGACATATAAGGTTTTTCTACAAGCTGAACAAAAATCATATATAACTTCTATAATTCAAATAGGAACTGTTATATTAAATACAATAATGGTTGTAATTCTTATAAATTGTAATGCAAATATACAAATTGTTAAATTAGTAAGTGCAATTGTTTTTATTGCCAGACCAATTTTGCAAAATATATATGTAAAGAAAAAATATAATTTGAATTTAAAAGAAGCTGATAAGGGATTTAAATTAAAGCAAAAATGGGATGGATTTGCTCAACATATAGCGTCTGTAATACATAATAATACTGATGTAGCAATTTTAACTTTATTTTCAAATGTGGCAGAAGTTTCAGTATATTCTGTGCACATGCTAGTCGTAAACGGAATAAAGAAACTAGTAGAAGCAATAATGGGAGGCATAGATGCGGCTTTTGGAGATATGATTGCTAGAGATGAAAAAGATAATTTAAATAGAAGTTTTAGAGTTTATGAATTATTCTTTTTATCTATAATTACAATTTTATTTATTGTAACATTGATTATGATAGTACCATTTGTAAAGGTATATACAGATGGAATAACTGATGCAAATTACAATAGGCCAATATTTGCATATATAATGGTCATTGCAGAATTGATTTATGTAATTAGATTGCCGTATAGTTCTCTTACTAATGCTGCTGGAAAATTTAAAGAAACTAGAAATGGAGCTTTGGCAGAGGCAGGAATAAATATTATAGTTTCATTATTATTAGTGTGGAAGCTTGGAATTACAGGTGTTGCCATAGGAACTTTATTAGCCATGATAGTAAGAACAATAGAGTTTTTAATATTTACTTCTAAGCATATATTACATAGAAAAATAACAATAGTTGTAAGAAGAATGTTAATAATAGTAGTAGAGTTTGCTATAATGTTATTTATTAGTCATTTTATTAATCTAAATCGAATTGATTCATATCAATCTTGGATAATATATGCTATAATTATAACAGTTATTACGATTATATTATGTATGGGTATTAATTTGATAGTATATAGAAAAGATGCGAAAGAATTATTAAATATAATAAAAAGAAATTTTAAGAAAGAAGAGAAATAATAATGGTAGAGATGGAAATCCATGGAAGACTGGGAAATCAAATGTTTCAATATGCAACTTTAAGAGCATATATGGAAAAGCATAATAAAAATGAGTTAGCCTTAAATTTTAAAAATGGTGTATATAATAGACAGTTTGAAAATAATTTATTAGATTTTAATATAATTAACTACAAAGAAGTAGATACACTAGCTATGGATAAAAAACAAAAAATATTAATTTATATGATGACAAATATTGAAAAAGTTATTAATAAAACGGCTAAGAGTAAAAGTTATTCTAAAAATAAATTAGAAAAAAGGTTTCAAAATGTATTGATGAAAAATGGAATTTACTATTTGCATCAAGGATATATGAATTTCTTACCAACAAAAAAAGAAAATCAAATATTTATAGGTAATTTTGAATCACCAAAATATTTTAATGAAATAAAAGAAACAATTTTAAAAGAATTTACTCCTGTACATGACAAATTAGAAAAAAATGTATCATTATATAAAAAAATAGAAACAACAGAATCAGTATGTATTTCTATAAGGAGAGGAGACTTTTTAACAGAAAAAAATAAAAAAGCACATTATGTTTGTACAGAAAGATATTTTTCAAGAGCAATAGAAAAAATAAATGAAAAAGTAAAAAATCCTAGATTTTTTATTTTCTCTGATGATATAAAATGGGTTAAAGAAAATATGCAGTTTCCAGAAGGAACCGAATTTGAAACTGGTGATGATCCAGTATGGGAAAAGCTTAGACTTATGTATGAATGTAAGCATTTTATTATTTCTAATAGCACATTTAGTTGGTGGGCTCAATATTTATCAAGAAATGAAAATAAAGTAGTTATAGCTCCTACAATTTGGAAGAATTCATATCAAAATGACGATATATATGAAGATAGTTGGACATTAGTAGAACCATAAAACGTAAAAATAGAGAAAAGGAGATGTATAAGAATGAAAACATATTTCGTAACAGGAGGAGCTGGATTTATAGGTTCAACTCTATCAGAAAGATTATTAAAAGAAGGAAATAAAGTAGTAGTAATAGATAATTTTTGTGATTTTTATAATCCAAAAATAAAAGAGAATAATATAAAAAAATTTCTAAAAAATGAAAATCATAAGCTTTATAGGGCTGATATAAGAAATAGAGAAGCAATAAAGCAAATATTTGATGAAAATGAAATTGATGTTGTTGTAAATCTAGCAGCTATGGCAGGCGTAAGACCATCTATTGAAAATCCAGTTCTATATCAAGAGGTTAATTGCCTTGGATTACAAAATATATTAGAAGAAATGAAGTTACACAATGTAAAAAATGGTGTGTTAGCTTCATCAAGTAGTGTATATGGAAATTGTAAGGAAGTACCATTTAGAGAAGATATGATTGTAGATTATGCAATCAGCCCATATGCAGCAACTAAAAAAGCAAATGAAGTAATGGCACATGTTTACCATAAATTATATGATTTTAATATCATTATGTTAAGATTCTTTACAGTATATGGACCTAAGCAAAGGCCTGATTTAGCAATTAATAAATTTACTAGATTAATGTTAGAAGATAAAGAAATACCAATGTTTGGTGATGGAAGTACCTCCAGAGATTATACATATATAGATGACATAGTAGATGGAATAATAAAATCTTGTAAATATGTAGAAAAAAATAAAAATATATATGAAATATTAAATATAGGTAATTCATCTCCAACATCATTAAAAGAAATGATACAAACTATAGCTGATGCATTAAATGTAGTTCCAAAAATAAACCAGTTGCCAATGCAACCAGGAGATGTTGATAGAACTTATGCAGATGTATCAAAAGCTAAAAGATTGATTGGCTATTCTCCAAAAACAACTTTTAAAGAAGGTATTGATAAATTCGTAGCATGGTATAAAGAAAATAGAGATTTATATAATTAAGGAGTATATATGAAGCAAATAGAGAAGTATAGTAAAAGAACAACTAATATTGAAATTGTTAGAATAATTGCCATGTTATTAATTGTTATGTCTCATTATTCAGGATATAGCGGATTTAATTGGGAAAGTATTGATGGAATAACGATTAATAAAATTTTTATGAATACATTTTTTAATTTTGGTACTTTAGGTGTAAGTTTATTTATTATCATTTCTGGATATTTTTATGATAAAAACAAAGTAAATCTTTATAAAGTTGTAAGACTAATATTGCAAATATTTATATTTTCTATTATAGGTTTGATAATAGGAATTATTATAGGGGATAGTAATTTAAATATGAAGAATATAATCAAATCAATAATGCCAACGACATTTGGACTATACTGGTTTGCAACATGTTATATTTTAATATATTTATTTTCTCCATTTATCAAGATGATAATAGACAAATTTAGCAAAAGAGATTTGAAAATACTGATAACATTAATGATTTTAATATGGTCTTTAATAACAATGATACCAGGAGCAAGAACTTTTTGGAACGAATTCATATGGCTAGTTGTTATTTATATTATAGGAGCTTACATAAAAAAATATAATATCAATATATTAAAAAATAATAATAGAATAGTATTAGTAATATTGATTATGGTTTTATTAAGTGTTTTTATGATAATAATGGAACTTCTATCAACAAAGTTGGCAATACTAAAAGATTTTATACGATATTTTAATAATATACAAAGTCCATTTATACTTATATTAACTATACTTATATTTAATATATTTAAAAATATAAATATAAAAAACAATACATATATTAATGCTGTAGCTACATCAACATTTGGAATTTATTTAATACATGAAAATGTGTTTTTAAGAAATTTTATTTGGAAAAATATAGTCCAAGGAAATAAATATATAAATTCACCAGTGTTAATAATTAATGCAATAATAGGAGTTATAGCTATATTCGTAATTTGTTCTATAATATCTTTTATTATAGAAAATTATGTGGTAAAATATGTGATGAAAATATTAGAAAAAATAGGATACAAAATTTCAAAACAAAAATTATATCTAAAAGTAAAAACAAGATTAGCAGATTTTTATAACAATTAAATTTATTAAAAGGAAGGGGTACATAAAAATGAAAAAATATAAAATAGCAGTAGCTGGAACAGGATATGTAGGATTAGTCGCAGGAGTTTGTTTTGCAGAAAGAGGTCATGATGTTATTTGTGTTGATGTAGACAAAAATAAAGTAGAGACTATGAAAAAAGGCATTTCGCCAATATATGAACAAGATTTAGAAGAACTAATGCGAAAAAACTATAAAGAAGGAAGGTTAGACTATACTACAGATTATCAAAAAGCATATAAGGATGCGGATGCTATATTTATAGGAGTAGGAACACCAGAATTACCAGATGGATCTGCTAATTTAACATATGTTGCTACAGTATCTAGACAAATTGCAGAAACTGTAGAGAAAGATTGCTTAGTAGTAGTAAAATCAACTGTACCAATAGGTACAAACGATAAAGTAGAACAATTTATAAAAGATTCACTAGTGCATGAAGTAAAAATAGAGGTCGCAAGTAATCCAGAGTTTTTAGCTCAAGGAACGGCTGTTAGAGATACACTTGAAGCTAAAAGAATTGTAATAGGAACAGAGAGTAAAGAAGCAGAAAAAATGTTGATGGAAATTTATGAACCATTTAATTTGCCAATTGTGTCTGTAAATAGGAGAAGTGCAGAAATGATAAAATATGCTTCAAATGACTTTTTAGCATTAAAAATATCATACATGAATGATATAGCAAATCTTTGTGAGTTAGTTGGAGCAAATATAGAAGATGTTGCAAAAGGAATGAGTTATGATCCAAGAATAGGAGCTAACTTTTTAAGAGCAGGAATTGGATATGGTGGAAGTTGTTTTCCAAAAGATACTAAGGCATTAAAATATTTAGCTAAGAAAAATGGATATAAATTAAGAACAGTAGAAGCAGCTGTTGACGTTAATGCTGAACAAAAAACAAAGCTATATAATAAAGCCAGTGAAAGATTAATAACCTTTAATGGGTTAAAAGTTGCTGTTTTAGGATTAGCATTTAAGCCAGGAACAGATGATTTAAGAGAAGCACCATCAATTGATAATGTAGAATTATTATTAAAACAGGGGGCAAATATCTACGCTTATGACCCAGTTGCTATGGATAATTTTAAAAAGAAATATCCAAATCAAATAACATATGTAAATACACCTGAAGAAGCATTAGAGAATGCAAACGTATGCTTTATATTTACAGAATGGAATCAAATAAAGCAAATAAAACCAGAAACATATAAAAAATTGATGAGAACACCATTAGTGTATGATGGTAGAAATATATATTCTTTAGATGAGATGAAAGAAAATAATATAGAATATTATTCAATAGGAAGATAAGAAGGAGAAAAAAATGTCATATTTAGATAAATATAATGAATGGTGCAATAATCCAATATTTGATGATAATACAAAAAAAGAATTAGAAAGTATAAAAGATAATAAAAAGGAAATAGAAGATAGATTTTATAAAGACCTTGAATTTGGGACAGGTGGTCTAAGAGGAGTAATAGGAGCAGGAACTAATCGAATGAATAAATATACTGTTTGTAAAGCTACTCAAGGATTAGCAAATTACATCTTAAAAAAAGGAGAACAAGATAAAGGTGTTGCCATAGCATATGATTCAAGAAATATGTCAACAGAGTTTAGCAAAGAAGTAGCTCTTTGTTTGAATGCTAATGGAATAAAAACATACAGATTTGAATCATTAAGACCAACTCCAGAATTATCATTTGCAGTTAGAAAATTAAAGTGTATTGCAGGAATAGTAATAACAGCAAGCCATAACCCACCAGAATATAATGGATATAAAGTATATTGGGAAGATGGTGGACAAATAGTTCCACCATATGATAATGAGATAATTGCTGAAGTAAATGCAATTAAAGATTATAAAGAAATAAAAATTATAGATGAAAATAAAGCAGTAGAAGAAAAATTATATAATACAATAGGAAAAGAAATTGATGATTTATATATAGAAGAATTGAAAAAACTAGTATTAAATCCAGAGATAATAAAAAGAGAGCAAAAAGATATAAAAATAGTATATACACCATTACATGGTACAGGAAGAATGTTGGTACAAAGAATATTAAAGGAAATAGGTTTCGAAAATGTTTATACAGTAAAGGAGCAAGAGAAACCAGATGGTAATTTTCCAACTGTAAGTTATCCAAATCCTGAAGATGAAAATGCTTTTAATTTAGCATTAGAGTTAGCAAAAAAAGTTGATGCTGATATAGTGTTGGCAACAGACCCTGATGCAGACAGATTAGGAGTATATGCTAAAGATACTAAAACGGGTGAATATAAATCTTTTACAGGAAATATGTCAGGACTTTTAATAGCAGAATATGAATTATCAGAAAAGAAAAATAAAGGATTATTACCCGGAAATGGAGCATTAGTAAAAACTATAGTTTCATCTAATATGGCAGAGAAAATAGCAGAAGAATATAATGTTAAGTTAATTGAAGTTCTAACAGGTTTTAAATATATAGGAGAACAAATAAAATTATTTGAAGAAAATAATAATTATAGTTACTTATTTGGATATGAAGAAAGTTATGGTTGTTTAATAGGAACATACGCTAGAGATAAAGATGCTATATCAGCAGTTATGGCTTTATGCGAAGCAGCTGCATTTTATAAAAGCAAAGGGTTGACATTATGGGACCAAATGATTAATATCTATGAAAAATATGGATATTATAAAGAAACATTAGCATCAATAACATTAAAAGGAGCAGAAGGAAAAGAAAAGATAGAAAACATTATGCTAGATTTAAGGGAAAATGGTATAAGTAGCATAGGAAATATAAAAGTAAAAGCTATTAGAGATTATAAATTAAGTATAAGAAAAGAAGGCAATAAAGAGACAAAATTGGATTTACCAACATCAAATGTTTTGTATTATGAACTTGAAAATGATGCATGGTTTTGTATAAGACCATCAGGCACTGAACCAAAAATAAAATTTTATATGGGAGTAGTAGGTAATAACATAGAAGATGCAAATAATAAATTAGAGTATTTAAAAAGTAATATTCTACAGTTATTTAGTAAATAGATATTAAGAATTAAAGCAAGAATAAAAAGGGAAGGATTAAACAGTAAGATGGATGTCATGTTTTTTGAACCTGTATATAAAGACTACATATGGGGAGGAAAAAGGCTAAAGGAAGAATTAAATAAAAATACACCTTATGCGATTACTGCAGAAAGTTGGGAAATATCAACAAATGAAAATGGAAAAAGTATTATTGCTAATGGAAAATTTAAGGGTAAAAAATTAGATGAATTATTTGAAAACCAAAATTTAAAAGAAAGAATATTTGGGAAAAAATGCTTAAAAATGGAAAAATTCCCAATATTAATTAAATTTATTGATGCTAACAATAATTTATCAGTACAAGTCCATCCAAATGATGAATATGCTAGTATATATGAAAATGATTCTGGAAAATCAGAAATGTGGTATGTTTTAGATTGCAAAAAAGATGCAAAATTAATTTGTGGACTTGAAGGAAATGCAAGTAAAGAAAATATAGAACAAATTTTAAAAAACAAAGAAATAGATAAATATTTAAAATATATAGATATAGAGAAAGGTGATAGTATATATATTCCATCTGGAACAGTACACGCAATTTTATCAGGAATATTAGTTTGCGAAATACAACAAAATAGTGATTTGACATATAGAATTTATGATTGGAATAGACTTGGTAAAGACGGGAAACCTAGAAAACTACATATAGACAAGGCAATAGAGGTTATTAATTTTAATAGTAAAGTTGAAAAGATAAAATCAGAAAATAAAATTTGTCAGAAGTTATTAGAATCAGAAAAATTCAATGTAGATAAAATTAATGTACAAAATGAATACATAGATGCTTCAAATATCAATAGTTTTTATGCTATAAATGTAGTTGATGGATATGGAAAACTAATTTATGCAAATAAAGAGGTTGAAATAAAAAAAGGTGATAGTTTTATTATACCAGCACAATTAGGTAAATACAAAATAAAAGGAAAAATAACTTTATTAAAATCATATATTTAATATTTTATAGTAAGAGGAATAAAGATGGAAAAAAGAATTGAGTGGATAGATATTGCAAAAGGAATAGGAATAATACTAGTAGTAATAGGGCATATATCTCAAAATAAGATTATATCAAATTTTATATATTCTTTTCATATGCCATTATTTTTTATATTATCTGGATTTTTATATAAACCAAAGGAAAAGTATGTAAGAAAAAAAGCGAAAACAATTTTAATTCCATATATAGTATTTGCCATAATATCTTATATTTATTGGTTTTTTATAGAAAGAAATATGAGAGAGCAAGATGTTAATCCTATTAATGCATTTCTAAATATATTTATATGCCAAGCTGGAGACGAAAATTATGTATTTAATGTAGTATTGTGGTTTTTACCATGTCTATTTATAGTAGAAATAGTCTTTAATTTATTATATAATAAAGTTAATAAAAACAAATATATGATGCCTATTATAATTTTTCTAATGACTATTATTGGATATTTATATTCAAAATTAAGTTTAATAAGATTGCCATTTACAATTGATATATCTTTAACTGCAATAGGGTTTTATTATATAGGATTTTGTTTTAATAAATATAAAGACAAAGTGTTGATATCTAAATTAATTAGTAATAAAAAAATAAAAATTGCTATATTAATTATATCTTTTATTATTGTAGCGGTAATATCACAATTTGTTGGTGGCATAGATATGAATAAGATTAAATATAATTCATATATAAGTACATACATAATAGCAATTATAGGCAGTATACTGATAATTTTATTATCACAAATTATAAATAAAAATAAGGTGTTACAATGGTTAGGGAAAAACAGTCTCATAATTATGTGTATACATGAACCCATAAAAAGAGGTATAATAGGAATAGGAGAAATCTTTTTGAAAATATCCTCTGATATTATTAGAAATAGTATTTTAGGGATAATAGTAAGCACAATTATAATTTTTATTATTATGATACCATGCATTTTTATAATTAATAAATATTTCCCTTTTTTTATCGGAAAGAATAAAAAAGAGTTAAAGACAAATGAAAAAATATAGAAAATAAGAATACAATGTACTAAAAAGTAATGGAGGCACAAGATGAATCAAATTTTAGGAAAAACGAAAAGAGATAAAAATATAATAAAGCGAAGGAAAATAACAATATTATTGTTAATTTTGTTGTTATCATTTATTATTTTAAAAGTAATACCTAATATTGCATTATCTTTTGGTACAGAAAAAAAATTAGCAAAACTGGATTATGAAAAAGGTATCAACGCAAAAAATAACAATATTATAAGTATTTCTTTAAAATATAATTTATTGGACTTGATTACATATGTAGCAATTGAAGATGGTGAAATTGTTGAGATAACCCCCGAATCAAATGTAAATTATGTCATAGATGAAGGAACCTATAATGTAAATGTCAAAATTAGCAATATTGATGAAAATAGTAAATATACTATTATTTATGGAAAAAATCAGGAATTAGTAGAAGAGGAAATATCGGATGAGAAAAATATACAATTTGCTTTTCAAAGTGAAGGAAAAACAAATTGTTATATAGCAATAAAAAAAGATGGAGAAATGTTGGAAACTTCAGAATGGAATAATGATGTCTATTATATAGAATCGTATAAAAAGCAATTCCTAGACGAAACAGAGAAAAAAGGTGTAGGGGTACATTTGATTGGAACGTCTCCTAGTAAATTCATACCAATATTTAAAGCATTAGGAGCTAAATATATTAGAGCAGATTTAAGAATGAATTATATATATAAAAATGGCAAATTTGATTTTTCAGCGGAATATTATAATGAATTAATTGATGAAATTGACAAAACGGGTGCAAAAATATTAGCGATACTTGGATCTCCAGGTAATATTCTAGGAAATGATGGAAAAGTGTCAAATGAACAAGAGTTGAAATTATTTAATGATTATGTAAGAGAAGTAAGAGATAATTATAATAATATAACAGATTTTGAAATATGGAATGAACCTAATAATGTATATATGACAGATGAAGAGATAGAATGGTATAGCAAAATTGTAAACAGTTCATCACAAATATTGAAGGAAAATAATAAAGATATTAAAGTTTTAGCATCAGGAATTGCATATGGTACGAATTCAATTAAACCAGAAATTTTTATAAATAAAATTGCAGAAAATGGAGCATATGAATTTGTAAACTCATTTTCTTATCATATTTATGATTTTTTAATAAATAGTGACTTAAATAAATCTTATAGGGACAAATTAAACGAAGCAAGAAGTATACACAATGAGTTAGGTGGATTTGTAAAGACAAGCAATACTGAATTTGGAAGTTCAACATATATAGGTTCGGTTACAGAAGAACAACAAGCATTAAAAGAAGTTCAACAAGCTGTAATTGCAGATCAATATGATGTTGAATACTCAATATTATATAATTTTAGAAATTCAGGAAGGGAGATTACGCAAGAGCAACACAATTTTGGAATCACAGATTCTGATTATAATCCTAAACCAGCATATTATGCTTTAAAGACATATTATGAAAATACAAATGGAGCAGAATATATAGGAGAAGTTAATATAGTAGAAGGATTAGAAGCACATGTATATGACAAAGATGGAAAACCAAAAATAATTGTATGGTCAAAAAATGCAAATAGATCTATTCAAATGAATTACATGGGATTTATTGCAAAAGACATGTATGGAAAAGATATTGTAAATACAAATGGGAAGATTGAAATAACTGCATCTCCAGTATATTTAGATAATATTTCAACAAATTACTTTTTCCAAGCAATATCAAATACAGTATTAGGAGAATATGTAGAATTCAAAGAGAAATTTGCACAAGAAATAGGAAAAGTAGAAGGATTACAAGAAAAAATCAATGAACTAAAACAATATATGCAAAATATTTCTAATGTAGATAGTGTAACTGAAACAGTTGCAAAACAAAGGATGGAAGAACATTTTAATTTAGGAAAATTAGTATTGACAGCTTATAAAAATGAAAGCTTAGATATAGAATATGTAAGATTAAGTTCAATGCTAGATATGTTGAATGATATAGGAAATTCTTATGAAGATCTTGTAACAGTGAGTGCCAAAACAAGGAATCCAGATTTAGAAAATACTAAAAAATTAGTTGATACGGCAGAATTAGAATTAGAAAATAATTCTGATTTAGAAATGATATACCCATATAAAATATTAGAATTTAGTAAAGATTTATACAACAAATCAGTATATATAAATAGCTTATCAGAAAAAAATGATATTAAAATAGGATTAATAGTAAGTAAAGATTTACATGCTAAATATTTAGCAGAATGGGCAAATATATTTATAGAAATTTATATTGATGAATACATCAAAAATAATCCAGTTTCTATAAGTTATTCAGAAACCAATTTGACAAATAAAGATGTTGTAGCTACATTAAATGGAAATAATATTAAAATAACAAATAATGAAGGTAAAAACACATATACCTTTACAGAAAATAAATCATTTATATTTGAATATACAATAAAAGGAAGAAACTTTAAAATAGAAGCAAAAGTTAATAACATTGATAAAAAAGCACCAGAAATAACAAATGTTAAAGATAGACAAATTCTATATACAAGTATAATACCAAAAATTACCGATGAAAATCTTGATAAAATAACATTAAAAAAAGACGGACAAGTTATAACATACAAGCAAGGTGATAAATTACAAGATAAAGCACTTTATGAAATTGAAGTTACAGATAAAGCAAAAAATGAAACTAAAGTGATATTTAGAATTGCAGATAAACCTGAATATGAATATATTGTAAAAGAGGACAAAGTTTTAGATATTGAAGCAGGAACAAAAGCTTCACAAATTAAGAAAAACTTTGTAACAATAGAAGAATATAAGATTTATCGAGAAGAACAAGAACTAAAAGATAATGATACAATTTCAACTGGTGATGTGGCAAAATTAGATAATGGAAATATTTATACATTAATAGTTGCAGGAGACATCAATAAAGACGGAAAGGTAACAGCATATGACCTAAGTACGATAAGAAATTATATTTTAAGAATTAGTCAATTCGACGAAATAAAAATGCTTGCAGCTGATGCAAATAATGATTCTAAGCCTGTAGGAGCTAGTGATTATTCTAAAATAAGAGAAATATTGTTAGGAATAAAATAATTGTTACAAATGTAACAAGAATGTAATAAAAAAGAAAAGAAGAAACTATTGTTATATATAAATCAATATGATAGAATAACAAATATAGAATTTAATAGAAAAGGAGCAAAAGAAAATGAAAAAAGTCGTATCAATGATTTTATTTATAATTTTAATATTAGTATGCTTAAATGTAAAAGCTGATAGTGAAGTATCAGTAAATGCAAGCTTTACAAAAACAGTAAACAAAGATAATATAGTAATAACATTAAATTTAGGAAAATTTGAAACTGTTGCAGAAGACTCTGTAATGATAGCAACAATGACATTAGACTATGATGCAAATGTAATTTCAAAAGTTAGGGGAGAAAGTAGTAACGGTTGGAAAATAACTATTCAGGAAGATACAAAAAGAGTGTTATTAGAAACAGATTATGCAAAATCAAACACAGAAATCGCAAAAATAATATTTGAAATAAATCCAGAAGCAGAAACACAAACAAGTAGCATAAGTTTAAAAGAGATAAATATATCTTCAAATATTTCAGGATTAGATGAATATTATGATGACCAAACAGTAAGCTTTATAGCAAATGAAGAAACTACACCAACACCAGGAGAAGATGGCAATAATGTGGCAGGTGGAAATAACATAATAAATAATAATACAACTAGCAACAATGCGGTAGAAAATACTTCAACAGAAGAAAATGAAACAAACAAAGTGACAATTAATTCAATTAATACCACATCAAATAAAACTAATTCTTCAAAAGTTGATAATACTACATCAACTAACAAATTGCCAGACACAGGAATCCGCAATATATTAATTATAGCAATAGTAATTGTTGCAATTTGTATAGTAATATTTAAAATCAAATCAAGAAAAATAAAATATTAAAACATAAAAATCAAATATAAGAGATAAGATGATTGAATTTTTTTGAAATATAATGTATAATCTTTAATATAGTAGATAAAAGATTAATTATCTTATCTTTTTAATTTATGACTTAAAGATAATAAAAATATATTTGAAATAAACATAGGGAGGAAACATGGAAGAATTAGATTTAAAAGAACTTTTTTTGATGTTATGGAATAAAAAGATACAAATAATCTTAATTATATTAATATTTGTTATAATTGGAGTAATATATACCGTGGGCTTTGTAACGCCAGAATATACATCATATACTACAGTATTATTAACAGCAACAAATGAAAAAACAAATACGATAACAACTTCAGATATAAATCTTAATTCGCAATTAGTATCAACATATAGTGTACTAATAAAAAGTACAGATGTTGTAAGTCAAGTTGTATCGAACTTAGGAATTGATATAAATGTAGAAGCTTTAAAGAAAAATATAAGTGTATCATCAGAAGAAGATACAGAAGTTTTAAGGATAACAGTAACAGACAAAAATCCTTCATATGCAGCAAGAATAGCAAATGAAACAGCAAAAGTATTCTCAGAAAAGGTTGCAGAAATATATAATATAAACAACGTTTATGTAGTTGATGATGCAAAAGAAAGCACAACACCATCTAATATAAACCATACAAAAGATGTTGCAATATTTACGGCAATAGGTATAGTTGCTTCTATAGGATATGTGTTAATTGCAAATATGTTAGATACAACAGTAAAAACAGTAGAAGATATAGAAAAGGCATATAAAATACCAGTAATTGCAACAATTCCACTAGATATAACAGAAAAGGGAGGTAAAAGATAATGAAGAATGAATTAATAGTACAAACAGATCCAAAATCACCTATTTCTGAAGTATTTAGAACATTAAGAACTAATATACAATTTATGACATCAAGTAAAAGATTACAAGTTGTACAAGTAACATCAACATTTCCAGGGGAAGGCAAAAGTTATGTTGCTTCAAATTTAGCAGTTACTTTTGCACAAGCAGGTAAAAAAGTCATAATAATAGATGCAGACATGAGAAAAGTGAGATTATATAATATTTTTAATGTTTCACCAAGACCAGGTCTTTCAAACTATTTATCTGGAATGGATGCAAACGAAGATGAAGAGCTTGATTTATCTGAATATATTCAACAAACAGAAATTGATAATTTATTGATAATGACAGCAGGAAATATACCACCAAATCCATCAGAGCTTTTAGTATCTCAAGAAATGAAACAATTATTAGAGGACTTAAAAGAAGTATGTGATGTAATAATAATAGATGGTACACCATGTCAATTAGTTTCTGATTCAATAATATTATCAAGAATAGTAGATACAACAGTAATAGTTACAGCATACAAACAAACAAAAAAAGATGTTTTAGGAAGAATTGTAAATAATATTCAAAATGTAGGTGGAAAAATTGCAGGAGTTGTTATAAACAAAATGCCAGTTAACGAAAAAAAATACAAGGAATCATATTATTATGGTTCAACATCTACAAGAAATATGCCTAAAAATAGAAGCAGTAGACCAAGAACTTCAAATACACGAAACGCAGAACAATTACGTAATAGAGCATCATCAACATTAAGAACAGATTCACAGAAAATAAATATAGATAAAAACCAAACAATGGAACGACCAAATTATAGAAGTTCAAATAAATTAAATAGTAATTCTGATACAACACAAATGTTAAATGATATCAATAATTACTTAGAACAAGAAAAGAAAAATTTAAACTAACAGGAGAGTAATCAAGATGGTAGATTTTCATACACATATATTACCAAGCATTGATGATGGAGCAAGAAGTGTAGAAGAAACTTTTAATCTTATTCAAGAAGCTAGAGAAGCAGGATTTAAAGATATAATATTGACTTCACATTATATAGAAGATTATTATGAAACAGGTATAGATGAAAGAGAATTATGCGTAAAAGCTATACAAGATAATTTAAATAGCAAAGGATTAGATGTAAATTTATATATAGGAAATGAAATATATATAACAGATAATGTAATGAATTTATTAGAAGAAGGAAAAGCATCAACAATGAATAATAGCTGTTATGTTTTATTCGAAATGCCATTTAATACAGAACCAATGAACCTATATGATTTTATATATAAATTGCAAGAAAACAAATTAATACCAGTATTAGCACATCCAGAAAGATACTCTTTTATACAAAAAGAGCCTGAATTAGTATATGAATTAATACAAAAAGGATGTTTAATGCAAGCAAATTATGGAAGTATTATAGGACAATATGGAAGCAAAGCAGAATATATGGTAAAAAGATTTTTAGAAAATAATATGATACATTTTTTAGGAAGTGATGTACATAGACAGAATTCTATATATTCACAAATTCCAATGTGTCTAGAAGAAATACAGAATACAGTTGGTAGAACAAAATTAGAAGAGCTAACAGAAATAAATCCAAGACTTGTATTAGAAAATAAAAAAATAGATATTGATGATCCAATAGAATTTAGTTTGACTTTTAAAGAAAAAATGATGATGAATTTGAAAAGAAAATAAAGATGTAAAACAGTGATGATAAATAGAAAAGTTTATTATCACTGCTTTTTTAATGTAAAGTATGGTAATTTTTTGTGGTTTATGATATATTTATATCATATTAAATGATAAAGATAATATATTTTAATATGTATAAAATAGCGAAAGGAAATGATTTAATTGAGAAGATACTTTGGAACTGATGGAATAAGAAGAATTGCAAACACAGAATTAACACCAGAATTGGTATATAAAGCAGCAAAAGCAGGGGCATATGTTTTTTCAAAACATACAGACCATAGACCAACAATATTAATAGGAAGAGATACAAGGCTATCAGGAACTTTAATAGAAAGCTCAATGGTAGCAGGATTTCTAAGTTATGGTGCAAATGTAAAATTACTAGGAGTAATACCAACACCTGGTATAGCATATCTTACAAGAAAATTAAAAGCAGATGCAGGAGTTGTAATCTCAGCCTCACATAATACATATGATTTCAACGGAATAAAATATTTTAGTAATAAAGGAATGAAAATACCAGACAGTCTAGAAGAAGAAATAGAAGAGGTAATGGATTCTGGAAAAATAGAGGAATTGTCAGCAGTAAATGACAAAATAGGTGTGTCAGAATACAGGGAAGATTTAGTAGACGAATATGTATATTTCTTTAGAAAAAATTTTGATGATAACATAGAAAGATTAAATAAAGAAGACTTTGTAGTAGGATTAGATACTGCAAATGGAGCAACATCAGAAGTTGCAGAAAAAATATTTAAAACATTAGGAATAAAATATAAAATAATAAATAATAATCCAAACGGGGTAAATATAAACGAAAACTGTGGTTCAACACATTTAGAAATGTTAAAGCAATTTGTAAAAGATAATAAATTAAGTGTTGGTTTTGCATATGATGGAGATGGAGATAGATGTTTAGCTGTTGACGAAAATGGAGAAGAAATAGACGGAGACAAAATAATGGCAATAATATCTAATTACTTAAGAAAAAAAGGAAGACTAAAAAAAGATACTGTAGTTGCAACAGTAATGAGTAACTTAGGACTACACAAATACGCAAGAGACAATGGTTTAGAACTATTACAAACAAAAGTTGGAGACAGATATGTTTTAGAAGAAATGCTAAAAGACGGATTTAATTTAGGAGGAGAGCAGTCTGGACATATTATTTTACTAGATTACAACCCAACAGGAGATGGAATATTGACATCATTAATGCTAATACAAGCAATATTAGAAGAAAATAAAAAGACATCAGAAGTAGCAAGTATAATAAAAATATATCCACAAGTACTAGTAAATGCAAAAGTAGACGAGGACAAAAAATATAATTATGAGAAAAACGAAAAAATAAAAACAGAAATAGAAAAGCTAGAAAAAGAATTTGCAGGAAATGGAAGAGTTTTAATAAGACCATCAGGGACAGAACCTCTAGTAAGAGTTATGATAGAAGGAGAAAACCAAGAGTATATAACAAAAAGAGCAAATGAAATAGCAAAATTAATAGAAAATGGTTAATTGGAGACAGGTTTGAAAAAAGTACCATATAGAAAATTTATGGTACTTTTTTCTTGACTAAAAAAAGTGCCAATGTTATAATTAATTTGTCAAAAAATATACAGAATTGTAAAAAGATAACAAATATGAAAAACTAAAGACTTTGGAGGAAAAAATGAAAAATATATTAATAAAAATTATATCAATTATTTTAATTTTTGTACTAGCATCAAGCTTATTGCTAGCTTTATCTCAAAATAAAGCATATGCAACAAGTTTTAGCGAAGATATTAACAGTATAGACGACTCAAAATATCCAGGAATAAAAGCAATGTTGCAGTCTTTAAAATCTCAATATCCAAATTGGAACTTTAAAATAATGTACACAGGATTAAATTGGAATGATGTTATAACAAATGAATATACAGGACATGGGGTTTCACCTAAAAACCTAGTCCAATATACAAGTGGATATAAAGGAGCATGGATTTGCCCAATATGTGGAGAAAACAGACCTTATGATAATGGAACTTGGAGATGTGCATCTGAGCAAGCAATTGCATATATGATGGATCCAAGAAATTCACTTAATGTTTCAGATATTTTTCAATTTGAGGAATTATCAAATGTAAATGCGAATATAGATAGTATAAGGAATATGACTAATGGAACATTCTTAGCAGGATATGAGCAAAGCATAATAAATACGGCAAATGAATGTAATGTTAATCCATATTATATAGTTGCAAGAGTTATCCAAGAACAAGGAAGACAAGGTTCAGAATTAGTGTCAGGAAAATCTGGATACTATAATGCTTTTAATATAGGGGCATCTGGAGCAAATTCAGCAGAGATAATAGCAAATGGTATTGCATATGCTCAGAAAAAAGGTTGGACAACACTAGAGGCATCAATTAAAGGTGGAATTGAATCTGTTTCAAAAAACTATATTAATCAGGGACAAAATACATTATATTTACAAAAATTTAATGTAACATCTAATAGTACATACGCACATCAATATCAACAAAATTTAATGGCTGCACAGTCAGAAGGAGCAACATTAAGAAATGCATACATAGATATAAATTCATTAGCAGGTCCACACACATTTATTATTCCAGTATATGAGAATATGCCAGCTACAGTGTGTGCAAGACCTGACGGTTCACAAGGAGCAACAGTAACTTCAGATTTAGTAAGAGTAAACGTAACAAGTACATTAAGAATAAGAAATGAACCAAATGGAAGTCAAACAATAGGAACATTATATTCAAATGAAATCGTAACAAGACTAGAAAAAGCAACAACAAAAGTAAACGGAACATATTGGGATAAAGTAATGAAATCAAGTGGAGTTATCGGATATGCAGCAAGAGAGACATATGATGGAGAAACACCATATAAATTATACTTAGTGCCAATAGTAGAAAGAGAACCAGGAGAAGATACTAGTAACGAAAACAAACCAGATAATGAAGAAAATCAAGGGCAAACTGGTTCAGAAGATACAGCTTTGGTAGATGGAGATGTAAATAAAGATGGAAAAATAACATCAAGTGATTATGTATTAATAAAAGATTATATAATGGGAGTAGGAAGCCTAGACGAAACATCACAAAAATTAGCAGATTATAATAAAGATGGAAAAATAACATCAAGTGATTATGTACTAATAAAAGATTATATAATGAGTAAATAGTTTGAAAAGAGGGAAAACGATTATTTAAATCTTTTTAATCAAGTTTTTATATTAAGGAGGAATGAAATTAAATATGAATAGGAAAATATTTAAAAACTTATTATTGACTATAGGATTTATTTTTGCAATATTCTTATTTTCAAATAGTGTACAAGCAGCATATATAAATATATCATTAAGTAGTACATCAGCAAACCCAGGTGAACAGATAACAGGAACTGTAACATCTGACTGCGTTGGAAGAGTAAATTTATCAGTTTCAAATGGTAGTATATCAACAGATAGGGTATGGATTGAAGGAGGAGCCCAAAGTTTTACAGTAACAGTCGGAACTGCAGGGACAACATCAATAAGCGCTACTGCAGAAGGCGGAAAAATGTCATCAGGAGGAGTAGATGTTGATGTTCCAGGAGCAAGTGCTACAGTTTCAGTTTCAGCGCCATCAAGCGGTGGAAATGAACAAACACCTCCAGCAGATAACCCATCAGGAGGAAGTAATACTAATACACAACCACAAACTCCAACACAACCTACTACAACACCACAAGAAAAACCAAAATCAAACAACGCAAATTTAGGTAATTTTGGTATAAGACCAAATGACTTCACAGGATTTACACCTTCAAAAACAGAATATTCAACAACAGTACCAAATAATGTAACAAGTGTAGAAGTATATGCAGTAAAAGGTCAAAGTGGTCAAACTATAACAGGAACAGGAACAAAAGAACTACAAGAAGGTGCAAACACTTTTAAAGTAGTAGTAACAGCAGAAGATGGAAAAACGCAAAAAACATATACATTAACAGTAAATAGAGAAACTGCCAAGGAAACACCAGAAGAAGAAAACCCAGAAGAAGGCGGAACAGAATTAACAGAAGTTTTTGGACTTTCAAGCATAGAAATAGAAGATGTAGAGTTGACACCAGAATTTTCTCCAGACGTATATGAATATACAGCAAAATACACAGGAGATAACACACAATTGAATATAACTACAACACCTACAGAAGAAGGAACAAATGTTGAAATAACAGGAAATGAGAATTTAGTTGATGGAGAAAACATAATAACAATACTTGTTACAGATTCATCAGGAGATAAAACAGTAACATATCAAATAAATATTCAAAAAGAAAAAGCAGAAGAAGCTTTATTAGATACTAATCAAGAAGAACTAGAAAATCAAAATAAAACAAGAAATTTAATACTAATAGTTGGAATAATTGTCTTAATACTAATAGTAGCTATAGTTTTAATAATAAGACACATGAGAAATAAAAGATGGGAAGAAGAATATGGTGGAGAACCATATGAAGAAGATGATTATAACGAAGAAAATCCATATAGCAACAATAATTACGATGATAATTATGACCAAGATAATGATGAAGATGCTGAACAAAGTAATATAGAATTCAAAAAATTAACACAAAAATTGGTAAAAAGAGAAAAAAAGCCAGAAGCAAATATGGATTCAGAAGAAGAACATGAGCATAAAGACAGCAAACAAAAAATAAAAGATTTATATTTAAAACAATACAATGATGAAGATGATTTAGATGATATTGAAACAAGAAGACATGGTAAAGGCAAGAGATTTAAATAAAACATCAAATGATTAAAATGCAAAGGAGTTTACATGTATACAATAGAAGAATTTGATAATGCAAAAACAAAAGTGTTAAAATATATTTTGTATAAAAAAAGGTCAGAACAAGAAGTAAAACAAAAATTTTCAAATGTAATGGAAGAAGAACTATTAGAAGATGTAATAGATTATTTAAAAGAAGCCAATTATATTAATGACAAAGAGTATATAACAAAAACAGTCAATAATTTGAAAACTTTGAAAAATTTATCAGTTAAAGAAATAAAATATAAATTAATGTCAAAAGGCTTAGATAAAAATGATATAGAAGATTACATTTATGAAAACAAAGAAGAACTAGAAAAATATGAAGAGAAGTCTGCAAAAAATATAATCTCAAAGAAAATAGTTTCGATGGAAGTAGAAGAAATAAAACAATATTTGCAAAAAAAAGGATATAAACAAGAAAATATAAGTGAAGCTATGGAGATTATACACAAATAAAGAAAGGAATAAATACATAATGGCAATATTAACTTTGGAAACAAAAAAATATCCAATAAAAATAGACAATTTTGAAGGTCCAATAGATTTATTATTGTACTTGATAGAAAAAAACAAAATGGATATTTACGAGATAAATTTAACAGAAATAACTGAACAATATATGGAGTATCTAAATGAGATGCAAGAATTAAACTTAGAGATAGCTAGTGAATTTTTAGTAATGGCTTCAACACTTTTATATTTAAAATCCAAAAATTTATTGCCAAAGCAAGAAGAGGAAGAAGAAATTACCGAAGAAGAATTAATAAGAAGAATTGTAGAATATAAAAAATTTAAAGAAATAAGTAAAGTGTTCAAAGAAAATTATGAAGAATTTTCAAAAAGAATTTTTAAAGATCCAGAAGATATTGAATTACCTAAAAAAACATTAGAAGAAAAATATGATAAAAACGTAATACCAGAAATATATAAAGAAATAGTAGAAAGAACAAGTGTAAGATTAAATCAAAATGCAAAAAATATAGAAAAAATAGCATTAGTAGATACATATACAGTCGGAAGTAAAGTAAAAGAAATGTTTAAAATTTTAATAAAAAGTAAAAAATTTGTATTTAATAAAGTCTTTTCTTTAAGTAAAAGAAATAAACAAGAAGTAGTAACAGCATTTACAGGTTTGTTAGAATTGTCAAGAAGAGATAAAGTAGTAACAGAGCAAAATGAGCTATTTGGTGATATATTAGTCGAGAAAAAGAAAAGAATAGGATAAACAATTTAATGTTAATGCATTTTATTTTACTTTGACAAAATACACAAGATGTGTTTAAATTTAAAAAAATTGGAAAAAATAATAGTAATCACAAAAAGAGGTGATACTATTGTTTTTTTTGATTTTTGTTTTGACAATATTTATAATTTTTTTAGGGTTAATAACTACAAAAATAAGATTAAAAATAGTAGATTTAGAATTTGATAGTAGTAATAGAAAAGGTGGATATTTAAATGAAAAATTTTTAATTATACTAAAAATTTACTTGTTTGATAAAATACCAGTTTTTAAAATAAAGATAAATAAAGCAAAAATAGAAAAAATGAAAAATTCAAATAGTTTAAATAAAATAAAAGATGAATTTAATCAAAAATTGATAAAAAATGAGAACGACTTTGATAAAGACTTATTGTTTGCTATATATAAATTTCCATTTGGAATTTATAATTCAAATTTGAGATTAGATATAGGAACAGAAGAAATATTAATTACTACATTTTTAATTCCAATTATTAGTACATTTATTTCTTTAATACTCAAAAAATATGCAAAAAATAATTATCAAAGGTTTGAAATAAAGCCTATATATCAAGAAAAAAATGTATTAAAATTAGAATTTAGAGGTATATTTGAAATAAAAATGATACATATTATAAACACAATATGTATATTAAAAAAGAAAAAAAGGAGAGTGAAAGAAAATGTCAGAACATCCAATAGAAGGTCTTATGACTACAGCTATGAATAGTATCCAAGATATGATTGATGTAAATACAATAATAGGAGAACCAATAGAAACATCAAATAATATAGTAATAATTCCAATTTCAAAAGTTGCATTTGGTTTTGCAGCAGGTGGAAGCGAATTTAAAGGGGAAACAATAGATGAATATAAAAAAGTAGAAAAAGAAGAAGCAATACAATACAGGTTGCCATTTGGAGGAGGATCAGGAGCGGGAGTTTCTATTAATCCAATAGCATTTTTAGTAATTACAAATGATAATGTACGATTATTACCAGTGAACCATTCATCTAGTATTGATAAATTATTAGATTATATACCAGACCTAATGGAAAGAGTAAATAATATGATGAATAGATGTATTCAAAACAAAAAAGAAGAAACAGAAAAAATAATAAATACAATAAAGAAAAATACAGAACATCTTGACCAAAAAGGAAAAAAGGAAAATAAGTCTCCAAATGTAGATGTAGGAAATGATATAACTATGGAATATACTTATGATGAAATGGATGATTAGAAATATTATTTGCGGATAGCAAGATTTTTCTTGCTATTTTTCTTTCCATGTAGTAGAATGATAAAAAAGTCATAGGAGAGCAATATGGTAAATATTGAAGTGATAGAAAAAGAATTAAACCAACAAAAATTGCATAGCATATATTTATTTTATGGAGAAGAACAATACTTAATAGAAAATTGTATAAAGAAGATAAAGAAAATATTTGGAGAATGTATAAAAGGAATAAATTATATATTAATAGATGAAACAAATATTGGAGAATTAATATCAAATATAGAAACTCCAAGTTTTGGATACGAAAAAAAATTAATAATAGCAAAAAATACAGCATTATTTAAAAAAGAAGGCAAAAGAAAAAATGCAGATATAGCAAATAAAAAAGAAAAAATAATAGAATATTTAAATAACAATATGCAAATTGTAAATGAAAGTTGTATATTAATATTTTGCGAAGAAGAAGCAGAAAAAAAAGATAAGCTATATGAATTTATAGACAACAATGGTATTGTGTGTAAATCTGATTTTCAGAAACCACTGCAATTGGCAAATCGAGTAAAAAGTATATGTAATGCATATAAAGTACAAATTGATAATTATACAATTCAATACTTTTTTGAAGTATGCGGAACAGAAATGCAAACTTTAATAAATGAAATAAGAAAACTAATAGAATATGCAGGAACAGGCGGAACAATAAAAAAAGAAGACATTGATAAATTATCAACAAAAAAAATAGAAAGTGTAATATTTGATTTAACAGATAATCTAGGAAAAAAGAATGTAACAAAATCATTAGAAGTATTACGTAATTTAATTTATGAAAAAGAACCTATACAAAGAATCCTTATCACATTATATAATCATTTTAAAAAGATTTATTTAACAACAATTGCTGTAAAATTAAAAAAAGATGTTGTTGTAAGTCTAGACTTAAAACCTAACCAAACATTTTTAGTAAATAAATATAAAACACAAGCAAAATATTTTAATGAAAAAGAACTAAGAAAAATACTTCAAGACCTAGCAGATTTAGATTATAAAAGTAAAATAGGTCAAATAGATACTTTATTGGGACTAGAAACAATATTATGTGAGCATTTTAATTCATAATTTTGTGGCGATTTTTATCATACAAATATCAAAACTTTAATATATTATTTTTCAAAGTTTTCGTTCAAGCTAATTTTCTAAACTCAAATTACTTTCAATTCAAACTTTTCAAAATAATATATTAAAGTTTTATTAACTAATAACTAAAACAAAAAATCACCACAAAATTATGAATAAAAACGCAATAATTGCTAAAAATATATATAAAATATATTTTTAGGTGATTTTATGAAAACAAGTAAAAAGATAGCATTAGTAACAACTATATTATTTGCTATAACTACAATAATTTTTTTAATATTCTCAAAAAATGATGAAGTAGAAGCATTATCAAAATACGGTTCAAGAGGAGATGAAGTAATACAAATACAAACAAAACTAAAAAGATGGGGATATTATAAAGGAAATATAGATGGAATTTATGGAACACAAACATTAGAAGCGGTAAAATATTTCCAAAGAAAAAATGGATTAGCAGTAGACGGAATAGCAGGACCAAATACATTAAAAGCAATGGGAATAATGACATCTAGTTCATCTGGAAGTAACAGTTCATCAACAAATTCGAATGACTTAAATTTGCTGGCAAGAGTAGTATATGCAGAAGCAAGAGGAGAACCATATGAAGGGCAAGTAGCAGTAGCTGCAGTAACATTAAACAGAGTAAAAAGCAGTTCTTTTCCAAATACGTTAGCAGGAGTAGTATATCAATCGGGAGCATATGATGCAGTAACAGATGGTCAAATAAACTTAACACCAAATTCAACAGCAAAAAAAGCAGCACAAGATGCAATGAATGGATGGGATCCAAGCTATGGAGCATTATATTATTTTAATCCAGCAACAGCAACAAATAAATGGATATGGTCAAGACCAATGACAGTTACAATTGGAAAACATAGATTTTGCAAATAGGGATTTAGGGACGTATCTCAAAATCCCTATTTTTGGGGATTTTGGGGACGGACCTTAATTTAATCTTAAATATAGTTGAAATTATTCAAAAAAATGGTATAATAATAAAGAAACTCATTAAGCAACCTATAAAGAATTTTTCAAGATAGGACAGGAGGAAAAACTATGTTTGTTAACAAAATTGAGTATGCATGGAAAAATGAAGGTAAACGGGCAGAAAAAGAGTTAGACAAAACAGCAATTTTAATGCTGATGGGGGCAGTTGTTTTGAACTATCCAAACAATAATATGATAGCTTCAAAACTTTCGGAAGTTTTGCCATTTACCAAAAAAATAATAGTGGATTATGACAGAGCTCAGGAAAGCCCTGAAAATGCCTTTATAGTATGTGTGCTTGAAAGTGGAAAAGAGGAAGTAGTAAATGCACCTCTTACAAATCCTATAATCTGGAATATGTTCAGAGAATGGGGAGAAGGCAGATAATTTAGTTTTTCAAAAAGAGGGCTGACTAAGCCCTCATTTAAATATTTAAAGATTAATGAAGAAGTTAGATATAAAGTAAAAATCGGAGGTTTAAAATGTCAGATTTTGTGCATTTACATATACATAGTGAGTTTAGTTTACTAGATGGAGCAAATAGAATAAAAGATCTACCTGTAAGAGCAAAAGAATTAGGAATGAAGGCAATGGCAATAACAGACCATGGGGTAATGTATGGAGCAATAGACTTTTACAAAGCATGCAAAAAAGAAGGAATAAAGCCAATAATAGGATGTGAAGTATATGTAGCACCACGAACAAGGTTTGATAAAGAGCCAAATATAGATAACCATTATTATCATTTAATTTTGCTGGCAAAAAATAACCAAGGATATAAAAACCTAAGTAAATTAGTTTCTCTAGGTTTCGTAGAAGGATATTATTACAAACCACGTATAGACTTAGAAATATTAGAAAAATACAGTGAAGGGCTAATTTGTCTTAGTGCATGTTTGGCAGGAGCAGTTAACCAAGCACTTCTAAATAGGCAAGAAGAAAAAGCAGAAGAAGTAGCATTATGGCACAAAAAAGTATTTGGAGAAGACTATTACATAGAAATACAAAATAATGGAATACCAGAACAAGTTTTAGCAAATCAGAAATTAGTGAAACTTGCAAGAAAGCTAGATATTCCACTTGTTGCAACAAATGATGCACATTATCTAAAAAAAGAAGATGCATATAATCATGAAGTTTTGTTGTGTATTCAGACTGGGAAAAAAATAAGTGATCCTGATAGAATGAGGTTTGATACAGATGAGTTATATGTTAAATCACCAGAAGAAATGTCAGAATATTTTAAAGCATTTCCAGATGCCATAGAAAATACAGTAAAAATAGCAGACAAATGTGATGTGGAATTTGAATTTGGGCATACAATATTACCTAATTATGATGTTCCAGCAGAATATCAGACACATTATGATTTTTTCAAAAAACTATGTGATGATGGAATAAAAAACAGATATGGAGAAAATCCATCTAAAGAAATTTTAGATAGGGCAGAATATGAGATAAGTGTTATAAAAAAGATGGGATATGTTGACTATTTCCTAATAGTTTGGGATTTTATACATTATGCAAAATCAAATGGAATTCCAGTAGGACCTGGTCGTGGTTCAGGAGCAGGTTCAATAATTGCATATGCAATGGAAATAACAGATATAGACCCAATGAAATATGGATTATTGTTTGAAAGGTTTTTAAACCCAGAAAGAATAAGTATGCCAGACTTTGATGTTGACTTTTGTTATGAAAGAAGGCAAGAAGTAATAGACTATGTCTCTAGAAAATACGGGCATGATCATGTTTCACAGATTATAACATTCGGAACAATGTCAGCGAGAATGGTTATAAGAGATGTAGCAAGAGTTTTAGAGATGCCATATGCAGAAGCAGATAGTCTAGCTAAAATGATACCAAATGAATTACATATAACAATAAAAAAAGCCTTAGAACAAAATAAAGAGCTAAGTGACAAATATGCAAATGACCCTAACATAAAGAATTTGTTAGATATTGCAATGGGATTAGAAGGGATGCCAAGACAAGCATCAACACATGCATGCGGAATAGTTATAACAAAAGAGCCAGTTGATACATATGTACCTTTATATGTCAGAGATGGACAAATTTCGACACAATACATAATGACAACATTAGAAGAATTAGGATTATTAAAAATGGATTTTTTGGGATTAAGAACTTTAACAGTAATCCAAGATACAATAGATTTAGTAAAACAAAATAGAGGTATAGATGTAGAATTTGACAAAGAAATGGCAGACCCCAAAGTATATAAATTATGGCAAGAAGGAAAATCATGTGGAATATTCCAATTTGAATCACAAGGCATGACTAACTTCATGAAAGAACTAAAACCAGACTGCTTAGAAGATTTAATAGCAGGAGTTTCATTATATAGACCTGGACCAATGGATCAAATACCAAGATATATAAAGGGGAAACAAAACCCAGGGCATAATGAATATACACATCCAAGTTTAGAGCCAATTTTAAATGTTACATATGGTTGTATGGTATATCAAGAACAAGTTATGCAAATAGTAAGGGATTTAGCTGGTTATTCACTAGGAAGAGCCGACTTAGTGAGACGTGCTATGGGAAAGAAAAAACTAGATGTAATGGCAAAAGAAAGAGAAGTCTTTATAAATGGTCAAGTTGATGAAAATGGAAATGTTGTTGTACCAGGATGTGTAAGAAATGGAATAGACAAAGAATCAGCAAATAAGATATTTGACGAAATGGCAGAATTTGCAAAATATGCATTTAATAAGTCACATGCAGCGTGTTATGCAGTTGTAGCATATAGAACAGCATATTTAAAAGCATATTATCCAGCTGAATTTATGGCAGCAACATTAAATAGCTTTTTAGGGAATCTGGACAAAATACCACAATATGTAGACGAATGTAAAAATTTAGGAATAGAAATATTAAGACCAGATATAAACAGAAGTAGTACAAAATTCACAGTTGAAGATGGTAAAATTCGTTTTGGATTAGGAAGCATAAAAAATGTAGGAATAGCACCAGTAGATGCAATTGTAAATGAAAGAAAGGAAAATGGAGACTATAAAAGTTTTGTCGATTTTTGCGAGAGAATAGCAGATGAAACAGTAAACAAAAAATGTGTAGAAAGTCTAATAAAGGCAGGAACTTTTACAGAATTTCCTCAAACAAGAGCAACACTGCTAGCATCTTTTGAAAATATTATAGATACTATACAAAGTTATAATAAAAAAGGATTTGATGGACAAGTATCTATGTTTGATTTAGGTACACAAGAACAAAAAGAAGATATGCAAGAAAAGAAATATACTTTTGAAGAGCATGAAGAAATGAATAGTAAAGATTTGTTGTCAATGGAGAAAGAAATGCTTGGAATTTACATATCTGGACACCCATTAGAAAAATATAGAGAACTTATAGAAAAAGAGACTACAATAAATTCAATTGATTTAAGGCAAATTGAAGAGCAATCATCTACAGATATTGAAACAGAAAATATTAAAGAGAAAAGTAAATTTAAAGACGGACAAAGGGTAAAATATGCTGGAATAATTACATCGATTAAGAAGAAATACACAAAAAATAATAAAATAATGGCATTTGTAACTGTAGAAGATTTATTTGGAACAGCAGAATTTATAGTGTTTGAAAATACATATATGAATTGTAAAAGTTCATTGGTAGAAGAAAATATAGTCATTATTGATGGCAGATTAAGTATAAGAGAAGATGATACTCCAACAATAATTGCAAGTGAAATAAAAGAGTTTATGGAGAAGAAACAAACAGTATTAGTTTTAAATATAACTGACAGTAGTGAAGACGAAAAAAACAAACTAAGAGGAGCTATAAGATATTTTTCAGGAGATAGAAATAATATAAATGTATTTGTTGATGTTAATGGGGATAGAAAAACATGCGGACAAATTTACTTAACAAATGAGATTCTAGAATTTTTTAAAGACATAATAGGAACAGAAAATGTCAAAGTAGAAAGTTAATTCTTTAAAAGGAGGCAAAAATTATT
>CAWVFT010000071.1:0-10905 GCA_963928635.1 Bacillota bacterium
CCATAGCAGAGTCATTTGAAAACCTAATTGGTTGCCCACACACTAGGGTCTAGGTACGGTTTTCAAGCTAACGTGGGTCTTGGAGAACTGTCGCTTTTTTTATAATATAATTAAAATATACTGCGACTTCTATAATTGAGTTTTTAACTATTTAGAAGAATTTTCATTGTTATTATTATTGGTATTATTGTTTTTATTGTTATTTTTCTTTTCATTATTTTTCTTTGCCATATTAAAGCACCTCCAATTCAGATATTTAAAATTATTTTACCTAAAATCAGAAAAAATATTCAAAGTTTTTTTTAAAAGTTTCAATTCTCAACTTAAATCAAAATAATAAATACTTTCAAAGGTATAATTCATAATTTATAAAGGTGAGAATTGTAACTTTCAAAACTTGATAGATTATAATATTTGATATATAATAGCAAAAGAGAAAAAAGTTCATAAAATAAATTAATAAATTATTACATTCCTAAAGGAGGTCCAATATGAGTTTTTTTAATAGCAAATTAGAAGAATTTAACAAATACATAAAAGGAAAGAAAGTAGCAATAATAGGATTAGGAGTAAGTAACCTTCCACTATTAGATTATCTATATGCTAAAGAAGCCAAAGTTACAATTTTTGACAATAAAGAAAAAGATAAAATTCCAAGCGAAATTTTAAACAAAATAGAAAATTATAACTTTGAATGTTTTTTCGGAGAAAATGCATTTGAAAATTTAAAAAATTTTAATTTAATATTTAGGTCACCAAGTGTTTTGCCAACAAATAAATATTTATTAGAAGAAAGTAATAGAGGTGCAATAGTTACAACAGAAATAGAGCTTTTAATGAAAATGTGTCCTTGTAAAATTGTAGGAGTAACAGGCAGTGATGGGAAAACAACTACAACAAGCTTAATAAATGCAATTTTAAAAGAAGGCGGATATAAAACACATCTTGGAGGAAATATAGGAACACCATTATTTACAAAATTACCAGAAATAGAACCAACTGATATATTAGTGTTGGAATTAAGCAGTTTTCAATTAATGGGAATGGAAATAAGTCCAAATATTTCTGTTATTACTAATATTACTCCAAATCATTTAAATATACATAAAGATTATGAAGAATATATTGAATCAAAGAAAAATATATTTAAATACCAAACAGAAAATGACACATTAATATTAAATTATGATAATGAAATTACTAGAAATTGTGCGAAAGAAGCAAGAGGAAAAGTAATATTTTTTAGTAGTAAAGAGAAAATTCCGAATGGATATATCGTAGATGGAAACATTATAAAAAAATGTGAAGATGGTGTAAGATTACATATATTAAATACAGAAGAAGTAGTATTAAAAGGTAATCATAATTATCAGAATATAGCAACAGCTTTAGCCGCAACAGAAAGTCTAGTTAATATAGATACAGCTGTAAAAGCAATAAAGGCATTTAAACCAGTAGAACATAGAATAGAATTTGTAAAAGAAATAGATAATATAAAATGGTATAACGATTCTGCAAGCTCTAGCCCTACTAGAACAATTTCAGGTTTGAATGCATTTCATGAGGAAATAGTATTAATTGCTGGAGGATATGATAAAAATTTAGAATATTCTCCAATAGCTAAACCAATAATAGAAAAAGTTAAAACTTTAATTTTATTTGGCCAGACTTCAGGAAAAATTTTTGAAGCAGTAAAAAAAGAATTAGATAAAGAAAATAAAAAATTAGATATACACATTTGCAATAATTTGAAAGAAACAGTAGAACTTGCAAAAAAATTAGCAAAACCAGGGCAAGTAGTTTTATTTTCACCAGCAAGTGCTAGTTTTGACCAATTTAAGGACTTTGCAGATAGAGGACATCAATTTAAAAATTTAGTAAATAATTTATAAATAAAATTTCAAAATAATATGTTAAGCAAAATGTTAAAACCTTGATTAACTGAAATTATTCACGACCTCCTTACTTTTATCATAATATACTAAGAGTAAGGAGGTTAAAATTAAAAAATAATTACAATTTTGGCGTCGTCAAACTTCATTTGAAATTTAATCAACGTACACACGTACGCCTCATAAATTTCAAACTTGTTTTTCTAGCCAAAATTTAATTATTTTTTAATTTAATTTGTGCCTTAAGAAAGGAATGAGAATAATCATGTATAATCAAGATTATGAAGAATACATAAGAAGTATTTTAGGATATAACAAGGAAATATACAGAGAAATGCCATATTCAACATATGATACAAACTCAACAGCATCATCATATCCAACCAGCTATAATAACACATATAGGCGAAATGATGAACTAGAACAATATTATCCAGAAATATATAAAATTGTTTATCCTATGATAAAAAAAGTTTGTAGTAATAGCAGAGGAGACATTAATAGAGAAACATTAGAAAACATGGTTGATGAAGTATATTCAGCAATAGAAGTAGGGGAGAACAGAAATGAAGCAAAAGACATTAGCCAAAACAATAGAATTACTCAGACTAAAATGGAAAATATCGCAAATACTAAAAGTAAAGAAAATAAAAATGAAAAGGAAACTAGAGAAAGCAGAAATCCAGGAATAAGAGATTTAATAAAAATTTTAATTTTAAGAGAATTGTTGAAAAATAACCATAGACTACCAAGGCCACCTTTTCCAGGGAATGGAAGACCACCAATAAGACCAAGAATATATGAAGATTATATTTAAAAATTTGTAAAAATTTCCACTTTTTCAAAAACAAGTTTGTATATTTTTTTGTATTTTACAAAAAATAATTTTGAACAAAATTTGAAAGGTGGGAATTTTTATGAAAGTAAAAGAATGTATGTGTGATGAAAGTTTTTGTGTAAAACCTGAAACAAGTATATGTGAAGTTGCTAAAATGATGGCAAATAATCATGTTGGTTCAGTTGCGGTATGTGACAATAACAATTGCTTATGTGGAATTGTTACAGATAGAGACATAATTTTAAGGAGTATAGCTTGTGATAAAGATGTTCATCAAACACCTGTAAGCGATATAATGACAACAAATGTTTTTACATGTAAAAAAGATGATGATGTAAAAGATGCTGAAAAGACAATGGCTCAAAATCAAATTAGAAGATTACCAGTGTGTGACGAAAACAAAAATGTAATAGGATTTTTATCAATAGGAGACTTAGCTCAAAATGACCAATTATTAGGGAAACAAAATGTTTGCGAAACAATAAGTGATATATGTAATTGTAATGTGCAAGCTAAAAACGCAGAGTAGGGACGTGCAGAGTAGGGACGTAAAGATTTGACCAAAAAATGTTCAAAAAGGGACAGACAGATCTGTCCCTTTAGTTCAAATTTTGTTCAATTTGATACGTCCCTAAATGGATAATTTTAATTTTATTGCATATACTAAATATAGGAGTTTTACATATGATTTTAGATATTTCTTATTGGACAAGAGTTGGTAAAAGAATTTTATATGTAGTATTTATATTGTTAGGCTTATATTTGGCATTTAAGCTATCTGTATTTTTTATGCCTTTTTTAATAGCTTTTATAATTTCGTTAATAATGGAACCTGCAATTCGTTTTATAATGAAAAAGTTCAAGTTAAGTAGAAGATTTAGTTCTATTATTATTTTTATAATTGTATCTTTAATCATTTTAGGAAGCTTGACTTGGGGGATTATAACTTTGTTTTCTGAGGCTTCTAATTTACTAGATGATTTAAATTTTTACATGGACAAGGCATATAATTTATTTAAAGATTTTACAAATAATTTTAGTTTAGAAAAAATTCATTTACCAGAAGAACTGACTACAATAGTACAAGATTCAACAGGAGGACTAATAAATACAGTATCTGAGTGGGTTAGAAATTTTTTAAATAATTTAATAAAAACAGTTACTTCTATTCCTACTATTGCAATTTATTTTGTTATAACTGTTATGGCTTTATATTTTATGTGTGTTGATAAAATTTATATTTTAGATCAAATAGAACATCATCTTCCAAAAACTTGGGTTATGAGATTAGGAAATCACATGAGAGACTTGATTAAATCATTAGGAGGATATTTAAAGGCTGAAGCTACATTAATATTAGTGTCTTTTATTATTTCTATAATAGGGTTATATATTTTACAATTTACAGGTTTTAAAATAGAATTTCCATTATTAATTGCAATTGGTATAGCGTTTGTGGATGCTCTTCCAATTCTTGGTTCTGGTACAGTCATGGTTCCATGGGCAATTATTTGTGCTTTAAATGGAGATTTAAATTTAGGTATAGCAATTTTAGTTTTATTTATAATAATGTCTATTGTAAGACAATTTCTAGAACCTAGATTAGTTAGTAAAAATATAGGTGTTCATCCAATTTTTACACTTATTGCTATGTATACAGGGTTTAAACTTATTGGCATAATGGGACTACTTGTCGGACCTATTATTTTGATTATTATAAAAAATGTTTTTGCAACTTTGATAGACCAGGGGGTAATGAAAACTATATTTGATAAAAATTAATTTACACAGATTGAATTTAACATAAAATCGTGATATAATATAGGAAACTTTTTATTTTTTTACCTAAATAAGGAGGAGACTGTATGTATTATAAAGTAGAGCTTCGGATTTATGGAAAATATTTTAATGATGGATTTGTGAATATTTCTAATGATAAATTTGAAGGTTTTTTAACCTTTGATTATATCAGCGGATATGTAACAGAAAATAAAGATAATGGCAAATTGTTATGTGTTAATTTAAAAAAACGAAATTTTTCTAAAGAGTATTCAAAACTTGAACTTACGGATATGTTAATGATATTCGCAATTGATGAATTTACTACTCCTGAAAAGTATGAAGCAAAAGTAGACGTTCCTTTCTTTGAAGATGATGGTATATTTTCAGAGGAAACATTATTAGTGTTAGAATTTGTTAAAAAAATTCCAAAAAACGAACTGCCTAACTTTATAGAGCAGTTAGAACAGGTAAAAAAAGGTTTAAAGCTGTAGTTTTTTCTACAGCTTTTATTTGTTAACTATAGAAATAAAATTAAATTTATGATAAAATTTACAAAAGGAGTGAATTTTATGATTGATTTACATATACATTCAAATTATTCAGATGGTACAGATGATGTAATAACTATTCTTAGAAAAGCTGAAAATTACAAATTGTCTTATATATCAATTACAGACCATAATAATTGTAAAGCATATAATGAATTAAAAGATAGAAGTATAAGAAATATTTTTTCTGGTAAAATCATTAAAGGTATAGAAATGAACACAAAAATCTTAAATATTCCAATTGAAGTTTTAGGATACAATATAGACACAGATAAAATGAATTTAATTACAGAAAAATTATATTTAAAAGCTGAAGATAGAAACAAGCTTGAATTTCATAGACTTTTGGAAAAATGTATCACCATAGGAATTAAATTAAAAAATAATATAGAGGAAACTTATAATGGAAAAATATATGCTTCAAAATATTTACATACAGCAATAACAGAAAATGAAGAGAATAAAAAGTTTATTGATAATGAGTCCTGGGAAAATAGTAATGTGTTTTATAGAAAATATATGTCTAATCCCAATACTAAATTATTTGTAAATGTTGATGACATTTTGCCAAGTTTTGATGATGTTTGTAAAATAATTAAAAAATGTGATGGCTTAGTTTTTATTCCGCATATTTTTGAATACAGAGAGAATAGTAATAAAATTTTAAAAAATATTTTAAACAAAAATGTTATTGATGGAATTGAATGTTTTTATACAACTTTTTCAAAAGAACAAAGTGATTTCTTGGTAAATATATGTAAGCAAAATAATTTATTTATGTCAGGTGGTAGCGACTATCACGGTAATTTTAAACCAGATGTAGATATGGGAACTGGTAAAGGGAATCTATTTGTAGAAGATAAAACTGTAGAAAACTGGGAAGAAAAGATAAACTTCATTTAGTTTTTTGACATAATTGACATAAAATGATATAATATAAGTATGTACTAGCAACATTTTTATAATTTGTTTTATAAAAAAGAGGAGGAATCAACATGGAAAAAGGGTTATGGATTGTAATTACTGGTCTGGATGGAACGGGAAAAACGACATTAAAAAAGAATTTATCTTGGTACTTTAGACGGAAAAACCTAATTGTAAAAGATTTCAAATTCCCATATGACAAAAATTTATTAGACTTAATGAATAATGTCATAGGAGATGGACTGCCACTTAAAGATAATTATACTGACCAAATGTTGTTTGCATTGGATAATAGGATTTTGGGTATGACATTAATTAAAAAGTGGAGAATATCTAATGATGTTCTTATTTCTCAAAGAAGCTATTTAGATAGTTTCGTACATGGAGAGTGTAGAGGTTTCTCTTACAGAGAAACCGATGAACTTCAGAGAACATGGGAACTTGAGAGATGTCAAGTAATGATTCACTTGAACGCAGACCCAATAGTTGCTTTTGAAAGAATCAAAAATGACCCAGATGCAGACAAATTTGAAACACTTGACTACATTAAAAATCAGGCAAAAGCAACAAAACGAGCTTATGAGCATCTTATACAAGGGCATCCAGACTTAAGTGCTTTTAAAGGCATTCCAAACATTTATGTTGACACAACTTCTATTAGTTGTGAACAAACATTTAAAATTGTTTTAAGGAAGCTGAAAGAAAAAGCAATAATCGATTAACCTCTGAAGCGTAGCCATTTTAGCTACGCTTCTTCCTTTTTTAAAACTACAACCCACTACTTGTTGGCACATAATCTTCATCTGGAGGATAAACATATTCCTCTGAAGGAGTGTCAACTTTTTGAATTTCTTGAATATTTAGTATAGGCATATCTCCATGATAATTTCCTTTTGTAATTTCACCTGTAACTTGAACCCAAACTTCATCATCAAAATCCTTAGCATTATCACATTCGCATAAAAAACCAACAATGACTGACTGATAATTAGAAGACACTATCATATCTCTTGCCAAAACAAATTGATTATCAGTCAAATCTGACACTCTATATACATACCCAGTAAATTTAATTTTCATTCCTACATATGTATCAATATTTTCATGAACTGTTTTTAGAACATTAGTATAATTTTTTGAAGATATTTCAAAAACATCATTTTGAGGCAGACAACTAGAATTATTAGCCTTTCCAGCACCACTAAAAATTCTAAACAAAACAATACACAATATACAAATTATTAATATAATGACTCCTGTGAAAAAGTATTTAAAAACTTTACTTCCATTTATTTTTACATTATATATAAACATAATTTAACTCCTTTATATGCTTTTTTAAATCTTATTCAACTACTTTATTTTTATTACATTAATTTTAAGCAATTTCCTCAAAATACTTGCTAAAATAGTAATTTAGTGATATAGTAACAGAGTAAAAAATAAACTTAGGAGGAATCAAAACAAAATGGGATTATTTAAAACATATAGTGAAAAAGAAGTTAAAAGAGTAATGCCAATAGTACAGAAAATAAATGGCATGGAAGAAGAAATGTCTAAATTGAGCGATCATGAATTAAGACAAAAAACAGATTATTTTAAACAAGAATTAGCTAATGGAAAAACACTTGATGATATATTACCAGAAGCATTTGCAGTAGTAAGAGAAGCATCAAAAAGAGCATTAGGAATGAGACATTTTGACGTTCAATTAATAGGTGGTATAATATTACATCAAGGTAGAATAGCAGAAATGAAAACAGGTGAAGGTAAAACATTAGTTGCTACTTTACCAGTTTATTTAAATGCATTAGAGGGAAAAGGAGTTCATGTAATTACTGTTAATGATTACCTAGCAAAAAGAGATAGTGAATGGATGGGAAAATTATATAAATTCTTAGGTTTATCAGTTGGTCTAGTAATTGCTGGAATGGAACCTGCTCAAAAGCAAAAAGCATATTCAGCAGATATCACTTATGGTACAAACAATGAATTCGGATTTGATTATCTAAGAGATAATATGGCAATTTATAAAAACCAATTAGTACAAAGAGATTTACACTATGCAATAGTAGATGAGATAGATAGTATTTTAATAGATGAAGCACGTACACCACTTATAATTTCAGGTCGTGCAAATGAATCTTCAGATCTATATAAAAAGGCAGATAGCTTTGTAAGAACATTAGAACCAAAAGTTATAGTTGAAGAAGATGTAAAAGACTTTGAACAAGCTGAAGACAATGAAAAATATGATTATATAGTTGACTTAAAGGCAAAATCTGCAACATTAACACAAAAAGGTATTAAAAAAGCAGAAGAATATTTTAAACTAGAGAATTTCAATGACCTAGAAAACTCAACATTAGTACACCATGTAAACCAAGCATTACGTGCTCATGGAATTATGAAAAAAGATATTGATTATATCGTAAAAGATGGAGAAGTATTAATAGTTGATGAATTCACAGGACGTATAATGTATGGAAGAAGATACAACAATGGATTACATCAGGCAATAGAAGCAAAAGAACATGTAAAAATAGCAGATGAATCAAAAACACTTGCAACAATTACATTCCAAAATTACTTTAGAATGTATAATAAATTAGCTGGTATGACAGGTACAGCCATGACAGAAGAAGCAGAATTTGAAGAAATATATAACTTAGATGTAGTTAGTATTCCTACAAACAAACCAATGATACGTAATGATAAAAATGATGTTATTTACAAAAACCAAGACGCTAAATTTAGAGCAGTAGTAAATGATGTAAAAGAAAGTCATGTAAAAGGTCAACCAGTATTAATTGGTACAGTATCTATTGAAAAATCAGAAAAATTAAGTAAATTATTACAAAAAGAAAGAATACCACATGAAGTATTAAATGCTAAATCACATGAAAAAGAAGCTATGATTATCGCACAAGCAGGTAAATATGGAGCAGTTACAATAGCAACAAATATGGCTGGTCGTGGTACCGATATTATGCTTGGAGGAAACAGTGAATACTTAGCAAAAGAAGAAATGAGAAAGAAAAAGGTTCCAGACTATTTAATTGAAGAATCTAACACATATTATGAAACAGATGACCAAGATATATTAAGAGCAAGAGAACAATTCAATGAATTAGTAAAAAAATATGATGAACAGATAAAAGATGAAAAGCAAAAAGTAATAGATGCTGGTGGATTAAAAATAATTGGTACAGAAAGACATGAATCAAGAAGAATTGATAATCAGTTAAGAGGTCGTTCTGGACGTCAAGGAGATATAGGAGAGTCACAATTCTATATAAGCTTAGATGATGACTTGATGAAAATTTTTGGTGGAGATGCAATTACAAGAGTATATAACACATTAGGTGCAGATGAAAATATGCCTATACAAGCAAAGATACTTTCAAAAGCAGTTGAAAATGCCCAAAAGAAAGTTGAAAGCAGAAACTTCACAATAAGAAAGAATGTATTAAAATATGATGATGTTATGAATGTTCAAAGAGAAATTATATATAAACAAAGAAGAGAAGTTTTAGACGGAGAGAATATGCATGACAATATCAAAAATATGATTAATTCTATAGCAGAAGAAACAGTAGATACATTTGTAGAAGGAGAAGAAAACAATTCTTTAAATGTTGAATCTCTAAGTTCTGAAGTATTAAATACATTTGGAATTGATATGACAGAATTTATAAAAGAACATCAAAAAGATGTAAATGCAGTTAGAGAAGAGCTTGTAAGTGCAGCCAATAAAAAATATGAAGAAAAAGAACAAGAAATTGGTTCTGAAGAAATGAGAGAACTTGAAAGAATCGTTCTATTAAAAGTTGTTGACGAAAAATGGATGAACCATATAGATAGTATGGATGAGTTAAAAAACGGTATTGGTCTTCGTGCATATGGTCAACAAGATCCTGTTGTTAAATACAGAATGGAAGGTATGGATATGTTCGAGGAAATGACTGCAAATATTAAAGTTGATGTAGTTAAAATTTTGATGAACATTAGAAAACAAGGAGAGGTAAGACGTCAAGAAACTGCCAAAATAACAAATGCAGCTTTGCAAGCTATAAACAGCGTGGATAATGGTAAAACAATTGAAGCTAAAGAAAACAGAACAGTTGTAAATGAAGGACCAAAAATAGGAAGAAATGACCCATGTCCATGTGGTTCTGGTAAAAAGTATAAAAACTGTTGTGGCAAAAATGCTTAAAAAAATTACAAAACATTAATTTCAAATTTGTACAATTTTATGGGAGAGAGACAGAAATGTTGCTCTCCCTTTTTAAAGATTTGCAAATATTATAGTGAAATTTAATTTTTTATGATATACTTATTTTGAAATATAAAAATGTGAGGTAATATATGAAAACATTAATTGTATATGTAAGCAAAACAGGTACAACGGAAAAGTGTGCAGGAATGTTAGGGCAGAGTCTAAAAGATGTAACTATAATTAATTTAACAGCAATACAAAATGAAGATATTAATAAATATGATTTAATTATTATAGGTTCACCAATTAGAATGGGAATGATACATAAAAAAGTAAAAGAGTTTATAAATAAAAATGCGGAGATATTAAAAAATAAAAAAGTAGCATACTTTATTTGTTGTGGATTTGCAGAAAACTATAAGCAATATTTTGAACAAAACATTTCAAAAGAATTATTAGAAAAAGCAATTACTTATGATACTTTTGGTGGAGAAATGATATTAGAAAAACAAAAAGGGTTTGATAAATTAATCGTTAAAATAGTAAGCAAAAATATTGAACAAGATAGAGAAATTAAAATTTTAAACGAAAATATTGATAGATTTATAGAAAAAGTAAAATAGTAATTTGTAAAGGAGGTATTTATGGGAATAGAACATTCGCAAAATTATTTACATAGTAAACAACTTGTAGCGACTTTGT
>CAWVFT010000072.1:0-54361 GCA_963928635.1 Bacillota bacterium
ATTAATTTTTCCGTCTCCCCATTCTAAAAATTCTAACAAAAGTTTTTCAAACTTTTGAGAATTTTTGAACGGTCCCCACAAGTCCCTCCAAAATTAATAAATTATTATATTCTCGCGCTATTTAAATTTGATTATACTGAACTGTAACATGTTTTCTATTTTTATTATTTACATTAAATTTTCATTTATACAAAAAAATAAACATATAATTTAAATGCTAAAATTATATGTTCATTTTTTTACTTAAAGCCCTATATTATTATCTGGCCTGTATAATCCATATCGTTCTCTACCTAATGCTATATAATAAATTTGTTTTATATTTGTTGAGCCTGAACCACTGCTATTTACCACTTCTAATACTGTTCCATCTTTTATATTTTCCCTTCTTACTATACTTCCATAACATCCTGTTAAAACTGTTGGTGTCTGATTAACAACAAATGCAGGGAAATAATAATTTTTTGTTTGATCATCGTTTATAATAGTTTCTCTCTCAAAATCCATTGCACTTCTACCTATTGCTCCAGATAAGCTTACACTTCCATTATATAAGTCATTATCTCTTATGTCATGATATGTTCCATCTTGTGTAACTATATATATTGAGTCATCTGATACTAGTTCCTTATTTCTATTATTTGCTATTATTGAATATCCATTATATATTTTTCCACCAATAGGTAATCCTTGTAAAAATGTTATCATTGTTATATTATTTGCTACTGTATCCCATTCATCTGGCATTAATTCTGGCATTTGGAAATTAGCACTTGCTGAAGATACATTATTAAAATTAGATATTGCAACAGATAAATTTCTTTCTACTGAGTATTTTATTACATCCATTCTATGACTATTATATTCAGAGTTTTCCTCTTCTATTGTTCCTGTTTCTAATTCATCAAAGATCTTATGACTACCAAATAAATCTATTGCTTCTTGCTCATTTGTTATATCTACTGTTCGTGCATCTCTTGTTTCCAATTTGATTAGTCCTGTACTAATAATAGTTTGTTTTAAATTAAATGCTTCTTCATAATATCTATATGCATTATCATTATTTATAATTTGTTCTGGTTTATATTGTGTTGTATCATGTCTTACACCATTTAAGAAACTAAACACTGTCCTCCCATCTCTAGAGACATAATATTTTACACCATTTATTTTTCTGCAAGCATATGGATGTATATCTATAGTTCCGTCTCCATTTACATCTTCAAGTCTTAAGTTTTCATATACTGGCCCTTCCCCACCTTGAGAAATTGTTACTCCATTATATGTATATGTATAATCATTTACTTTTTCTACTCCTGATAATAGATATCCTTTTACATCAATTGCCTCAGAATCATTTTTTCCTTTTATTGTTACATAATTATCTAATGAATATGTAATTACTACATCTAAATTTCCTCTTTCATACCTACAACTATAATAAACATATGGTTTTAATCCAAATAGTGTCTCACCATTACTATATGTAGGTACTCCTCCACTTTGTCTATAATTATCTGTTATAGTATTTGTTTCTTCATCCCATGTGTTCTGGTATGGTGAATAAATATAATAGCCATCATATAGAATAAATACAACAGCTGGTATAAATTCTTCTATTGCTTTATTATTATATCCACTCATTGAAAAATTAGTTCTTACTGATGTATAAAAGGCATTTACTGCTGCTTCTATATTTTCAATTTTGTAGTTTGCAAAAATTGATTCATCTCCATTAAATGTATTTATTTGAAATGCTTCTACTGCATCAGCAGTAGCGTTATCTAATTTTTCATCATATGAAATTTGTAACCTCAATGTCTGTACTCTATTTGCTGTATAATTAGCCAATACTACTGATATTGGCAAGATTATAATTATAAAGATTACTGCCAGATTCTGTAATTTCATTATTCATCTTCCTTTTCATTCTTAAATAGCTTGTAATAAAATTACAAGCTATACTTTAGTATATTATCATCATCTATTTACCAGTAGCATTTATCATTCCAGCGCTTTCTGCTACAATAGTATATGTATCATTACCCGTAACTGTATAAAAGAAGTTTTTCAATTGTTGTGCTAATGTTAAATTCGTATTTTTTACTTTAACTGATACAATGTCTCCTTCTTTTAGATTATAGTTTTGAGGTGTTCCAGTGTCAGGATCTATGACATCTAGTATTTGTGATGTATATATTGAATAATATACATTTTCTCCTATTATTGTTGATTGAGCCTGCTCAGTCTTTTTTCCTGGATTCTCATCTAATACTTTTACCTCAATTTCTACATCATATGTATTTCCTGTTGCTGTTATGTTTTGCATAAAAGTGCTATAATTGTCTGGTGTAATTCTTCCAGTAGTTCTTATTGTATCAACAAAGTCTGCTGTTGCTGTTTCTACTGATAATTGAGATACATCATCTGTTCTATCTGCCATTGTCATTAGTGGAAATATTAGCATCAGTACTGCTGCTAACACTATTGCGATTACTGTTATTAATGTATCACTCATCTCTATTTCCTCCTTTTATTAATTTATTACATATGTAATGATTCTTTTTTCTACTTTATTTGCATCTGGTTGTTCTGTACTACTAAAATCTTGATCTGTAGTGGTTTCTGTTTCTGATGTTTCCACTGGATAATATACTCCTAAGTATTCTTTAATCGTTTTGTTTTTTAACCTATCATATAGGGTTCCATATGGTAATTCAATCCTCTTGTTTCCATTGATTCCATACCAATTGTTAAAATTTACATCATCTTGTATTCCATATATAATGTAATGTAAAAATGTTTTATTATTTTGATTTCTATCTTCTGTTGTTATAACTCCTCCATCATATTCAAATGCAGAATCTAATACACTTCTTTCTACTGAATTTCCTGAAGAATATGTACATTTGTATATTGGTCTTCCATCTGCAAATTGAAATACAATTTTATATTGTTCATTATAAGCTCTATATATTGATGGTATTACAGTTTCTAATCCAACTGTTCTTTCTGTTCCTGTTGCTTCATAATAATAATCTCCATCTATATATACAGTTTCTCTATCTCTGTAATTTAATATAACATCTGATGCTTGTCTTACTTGTCCAAAAGATACAATACTAATAGAAAGTGCTATTACAAATATTAATACTGCTCCTGCCATTTTTAGAGCATCTGCTGCATTTTCCATTAGTATCAACCTCCTCTATTTTATATTCTTATCTAATAAATGATTTACACCAAATCATAGCTCTTATTATGGTGTTGCATCTTGGTCAAAAATAATTATTTTATTTACTTTACCATCTGTACTATATCCTAGTGTAACTTTATAATCATGTGATGATTCAATTCCTGAAGTACTTGTTAGAGCACTTCCTGATCCAGTAGTATCTGCTGCACTAGCTCCTTTTAATACTTGAACAGTATTTCCAGAACCATTTGCATTTACTGCAAAAACTTCTTGCATCATTGATTTTACTACTGTTCCTTTTCTTTCTCCTTCATATTTTACAAATTGTTCATTAAAAGTTTGCAATTCTGCTTGTGTCATACCACTATTGTTTACAGTATCTTGTGCTTGACTAAATATTATAATACCTAAAGATATTAATAATATTGCAAGTAATATAGCTCCTGCTATAATTAAAGCTTTTGACGCATTCTCCATTTTACATTCCTCCTATAAAAAATATATATAATATTTATGAATTATCCTGTTACATTTATCGTAGTAACTCTACCTGTACCAGTTGTGTCATATACTAATTCTACATTATATGTGCTTGCATTGTTTATATCTTTGGTTGGGTTTGTTGTAGATATTGCTGTGTCATTAACATTTACAGTAATTGTATATCCAGAACCATTATTGTTTATAGCTAAAACTTCTTGAATCATTGTTTTTACTACTGTTCCTTTTTGATCACCTTCATATTTAACAAGCTGACCATTAAATGTTTGAACCTCTGCTTGTGTCATACCACAATTGTTTACAGTGTCTTGTGCTTGACTGAATATTATAATACATAAAGATATTAATAATATTGCAAGTAATATTGCTCCTGCTATAATTAATGCTTTTGATGCATTCTCCATTTTACATTCCTCCTTTGTTTATTTTCTATATTATAATTCAACTACTTACATAGTCAAAATTTTAAAAACTTAACTTGTAATTTGTTCAAATAACATATATTTTATCTTGTTAGTGGCTTCATGATATTCTACATTTGTACATTTAAATTTTATTTGATTATAATATTTTATAAAATTATCCATTCCACTATTATAAAATGTTTCCATATCATATGTAGTTTCATTATCTGTTATTTTCACTTGTATTTTCATTGAATTTGTATTATTTGCTATATATATACCTTTTTCATCTTTTTTTACATTATTTTTATTGTTATCATTTATTGCTCTATTGATTACTGATGCTAAATCAGAACCAAATATTTCTCTATTTAAATATGTCTCATATGGCATATTTTCTGTTATTGCTGTGTTTCTATTTGCTATAAAATTTAGATACATGTATGATATAGCACAAACAATAGCAACAACTATAACCAAAAATACTACGAATTTCTTCATCTTTCATCCTTTAAATTATAACATATTTTATGATATTTTTCAACTTTGTTTTTCTAATTTATAGTACCTAATTTGTTTTAAAATATACTTCTCTTATTCTACCATTTTGATTATCATATGTAACACTAGTGCAAGTATATAATTTTTCCCCTAATCCTGTATTTTGTATGTAAGTATCTAGCTCAGTTTGTGTTTTTGTAGATAGAACTGTTGTATTATCTAAATAAACATTTATCTGATATCCATTTTCTGCATTTGCATAATTGTTTACGTTTTTATAATTACTATTATTTTCTTTTGCTAGATTTACAACAGATATTAATTCATATACAGTAATATTATTTCTTCCTAAATATGTTGTAAATTGTGTATTAAATTGTGTTAATTGTCTTTCTGTATTTTCTTTATTAATTTCAGCAGAAGTTGTTCCAAAATCTGTAAATAAATATACGCCCAATGAAATTATCATAATTGCTATTAATACTCCTCCTGCCATAATTAGAGCTTTTGACGCATTTTCCATAATAAATTTCATTCCTTTCTCGCTTCGCTCTAAAGGCACACATAGTAATGAAAGAATTCTTTCAAACTATACCTCTATTTTACAAATTCAACTTCCATTGATTTAACTTGTCCAGTATCAGAATAATAATCTAAATTATTGCATTTAAATGTTGCGGACTTTAAAGAATAATATTCTTGATATTTTTCTAAATATTCAACTAATTCAGAACCATAATCAAGTCCGTGATATTTTTTCCCTATAATACTTGTAGCTGTAACATTTCTACCATAGGTATCTTTGCCTGTCCTTAAAGATTCTATTTGTGATACTAATTTTTTCATTCCGTCTAATGAATACTCTTCTTCTTCTTGTCTGTAAGTATCTATTAGAGTAAAGAAATTTGTACTACCATCTTTTCCTATAGTATATGTTCCTGCTGTAAATACTTTAATATCTCTTGGTTTAGAAGAAATTCTTTCTGCGAATTTAATTGTGTCAATTTTAACTGTTAATGTTATTTTTTGACTATAATCTAATTCTCCAACTTTGCCAGATCTTCTTGAATAGTCATATACCATATTAGCTAAGCTAATAACTTCTGTACCTGTTAAATCATTTCTTTCGTATTGAGTAAATTGTTCATTAAAAGTTGCTAATTGTCCGCTTTCTATTAAATCTGAATTACTTTTTTGATAATCTGATAAATTATTAAACATTAAGAGTAACGCACCAAGTACTAAAAGTGCTATTAATATTCCCCCTGCCATAATCAAAGCTTTTGAAGCATTCTCCATGATACATTACCCTCCTTATTTTTTAGTAATTTCCTTAATTCTACATACTTGACATTGAACTAAATGAACTTGACATACTTGTTAATCCTATAAATACTAATGGTATTATAAGATATCCAACAAACATACATACCATAGGTGCAAAACCTATAAATCTACCAATCATTGCCTTTCTACTAATTAAACGTTCATTTGATTCTTTTCTCTTTTCTCTATAGTAATCTCTTTCTGAATCTAGTTCATCAAAAGCATCTTTAATTGGTATTTTTTCAACTGCTGCTTGCAAACTTTCTATAATTTGAATTAATGGTTGATAAGAAATTTCATCTTTCATTTCTTCTAATGCTTCCCATGCACCTGCTTCATAATTATTTACGCATCTAGCAATTGGTTCTTTAAAAATGTTTGCATACCTTTCTAGCCATTCTAAAATTATTTCAACATTTACTCTTTCAATTCTCATAAGCATTAATATAATCGTTTGGAATTGCATTACTTCGTCTTCCATTTCTAATTGCCTCATTTTAGCTTGGAAATATAATATCCAAATAGGTGCCATATATCCAACTATTGCAAATACAAATGCTAATAAGATTTCAAACCATTTTAAATATTCGCTATTTACAACTTGTAATTTTTCATAAATTCTATCTACTGCTGTTGTAATTTCTTCTTCTGCTGCTCCTTCATAAAAATCTGATCTTTCCACTGCAGTTTGAAGTTGCTCTTTAGTTACGTTCATATTTCCTTTAAATCTATCTAAGAATGTATTATCTTGCTCTGTAACTTCCATTGCTTCCTGTTCTTCTTTGTCAGAGAGACTTATCAAATTATAATCTGTCGTCGGCTCTGTGTATATATAATCTATTGCTATATTATGTAATTGTGTAAATATAAATATTGAAGCTATAAAAACTATTATTGTATATGTAAGCCTATTTACATATAACCATTCTATTTTTAAAGGAGAGGCTGCTTTTTTCATCAATTCTTTTAACTTTCTTCTCTCCTTTGTTCCATCTTTTGGTATAAATAAATCGACAATTTTTTTGATTATTGGATTTTTATATAATTTTTGTTGCCATGGATTTTCTGTGTTTTTAGTTTTCATATTTATTGAGCCATTGTCTTTTAGCTTTCTTACTAATACATAAGATATTACCGTCAAGATTAATATTAATATTTGAACAATCATTCCTGATTTACCTAAATACCAACTTTTAACAAATGAAAAATTTGATATTGCCCAATTTTTTAATGGCTCTAATAATACAACTGGTGCTATTGATATGAATGATAAACTCTGAAATACATAGTTTAATTTATCTCTTTTTAAAATCTCTAATTGTAGTTCCTGTGTTATGTTATCCACATTTTTTAAATATAGTGATGCGCCATCTACTTTTCTATCACCAAATTCTTTTGTTAAGTATGAAATTCCAGCAAATTCTTTTAGATAACTATTAGGTGCTACATCATAATATTTTTCTAATTCTGTTTCAGGGTCATCTGATATTAATATCTCATATATCTTTTCCCCTTGTCTCGATATGTCTAATTCGTCATCTTGTGATACTTGATATATTGCTTCTTCCACCATGTTATATTCATGATAAGCATGTCTTATTTCAGAAAAAAATTGTATTTGTTGTTTTAGCAAATTATCATCTATCTTATCTACAAATCCATCTATTAATGTGTCTATCATAAATAATTCAAATATTAATACTATAAACATTAATAAATAGTTTGAACTTGTAATTATAATACTTATTATTATTATTGGAATTAATATTGCAAGTGCTTTTGTTAAAATTTTAGAGGCTTCTTTTCTTGTGTTATATTCATCATCTATGTTTATAATTTCTAGTCTTCTTCTTAATTTAAATATATATCTTTTAATAAATGGAATTTTCACATAAGTTATATATAATTTCTGATATAATACTTCTAAAGAAAAACTTTTTTGTTTAGTTCCTCTTTGCAACCTTTGAATTTCTTTGTATTCAGATTTCTGCATCTTTTTTCTTAATATAAAGTATGCAAGAAGTATTAATAGAAAAGCTCCTACAGTTACTCCCATTATAATATATATTGTTTGATTTGACACCTATTTTCACCTCCTGCTACTATACATTTTTAGCTTTTCTTCCACGTTTCTTTATTTCAGTTTGCTCTTCTTTTGCTGTAGATACTGGTTGTAATAAATCTCCCCAGTGTTTTTCTATAAATTTATCAAATTCTTCTACATCTGATTCATCCATATTATTTCTCATTTCTAAAATGTTTTCTTTAGAAATTGGGTTTGTTATAACATATTTACCATCTACATATTCCATTATATTATGGTATGTATATAATTGTTTATCTGTACTTTTTTCAAAATATCTTGTAGCATTATCAAAAAATTTGTCGTACTTTTTTTCCATAGATTTTTCATTTCTATGTTCAAATGTGTATTCATTTTTATTTTCTACTGGTATACATTCTGTAATTCTTTGTATATATCTTTTTCCTCTAAAATCTTTTACTTGGTGTACATCAAAGTTTAAAACTTGTACAACTTGTTCTTCTGCTGTTTTTTCGTCTGTAAACACTCCTGTTCTTAACATTGAGTTACGTAATGCTGTAACTAAGTTTGGAAATGTTTTAGCATGATGTGTAAATAATGTAAATTTAGAAGCAACTTGTGCTGCTTGAATCATCCAAGATGCTACAGGGTCTGTTGCAACCTCACCTATGATATTTACAGAACCATCTGTTTTCTTTTGAACGTCCAAACCTTCTTGTCCAGAAATAGTATCAGTTTCTCTAAATGTTAAAATATTTCTTGTTGGATATATTTTTCTTAAGTGTAACTCAAAGGCTGTCTCTTGAACACGAATATTCATTGTTTCATAAATATTCTCTATCATTCCCATTAAAAGTGTAGTTTTACCAGAACCTTGCTCTCCAGTAATTGCTGTAATTCTAGCTCCTTTAACTAGGAATTTTAATAATTGTATTACGTCTTCTTTTCCAGGGTCTCTTACTAATTGTTCTAATGTAGCACGTTTTACATCAAATTTTCTTACAAAGAATGCCCATGTTTCTGAGAAACTCGGTCTTACAACAACTACACGAGATCCATCTTTCATTTCGTTTATTTTATAACCATTTGTATCTGACAATTGTCCTGGGTTATTGTATTTATATATATTTTGGCATACTCTTTTTAATTCTGCTTCTGTTCCAAATGATAAAAATGCTAGTCGTATAGACTTACCCTGGAAAAATATCCATATACTATCACAAGCTCTTGGTACCTTATGTTCTGCAACTTGATTTAAATAATCTCTACCTGCTGTTTGTGCCACTTGGCTTAAGAAACTTTCTGGTAATCCTGATACTCCTCCTGAAACACCATCTATATTCATATCTCTTATTTCGTCTATACTACTATATCCTTTGTAATGCTGGTATATTCTTTGTACCACTATTGCTAGCTTATCTGAAAAATTTAATTGAATATTTTCTTTTTCGTATATATCTTCTATTTCTTTTGGCATTATCACATAAGATGGTTTTGTCTCACCTTCTACATATTTTAAATCTGCTAAATTATATTTATTTATTAACTGTGTTAAAGCTTCATAACCATAGTCTTTTTTATAAATATATAACAAAATATCAAATTTATCTTGAGCTGTAAGTAATGAAGGTGTATCGAAAGGAATTGCCCTAGAAATATTTGTTTCATCAACACCGTATTCTGACGAAAGTAAATCAAATATTAACTCTTTAACATATTTTTTATCATTGACATCTCCATATGTACATCCTTTTAATGCTTTTTTTAACTCGTACTTTTTATTTTTCCTTCTTTTCAACTCTTCTTCTGATAATCCTATATCATACAAATTAACTTTTGTTATTTCGTCTAATCTTCTTTTTACAAATTCTTTCATCTTATCAAGAGTATAGGTTTTGTCGTCAATATTTATTGTTTCTTCCACTTCTTCATTTTTTCTTTTTTTAATATAATAAAAGATTATAAAAAATGCTGCCACTATAACAATTAATGTTAATAATATATTAGTTATAGTCATTTGTTTTTTCTCCTTTCTATAGTCCTGTTTGAACATTCTGTATTCTATAAATTATGTTTTCTGAAGCCCTTTTTACTTCTTCTACAAAAAATGCATTTCTATCTTCTGGATCTATAAATTTTTTAAATTTTAAAAATAAATCTGGCACTCCTGCTTCTTCTGTTGCTTCAAAAAATAGAGTATTATAAGGAATTGTTAATATGTTATTTTTTTCTTTTAAGTATCTTGTTATATTTTTTATATTGTATTTTGAATATTTATCGTATCTACCTATTAATATTAATATTTTTGCAGACTGCAATTCCGCTTTCTCTTCTTTTTTTTGTTTAAAATCCTCTATACTGCTAAATCTTTGATTTAAATTAACAACAATTATATCTGACATATTCACTATTTTATTAAATACTTTCTCTGATACATTGTTATCTAAATCTACAAATATTCTATCATAATATTGATTTGCTATTGTCAATATATCTGGATATAATTCATATATATCATCCCTAGATATTTGTTCAGGTCCCAATAATATTTCTAATCTATCTTTAAAAACCACTCTCGTATAATTTGTAATAATTTCAGGTGTTATTTTGTTACTCTTAGCCATCTTTACTAGTCCAGTAATTCCACTTTGTTCATCTAATAAATTATTCTTATTCGGTCCAAAAATCCCAAAGCTCACTTTAGATTTTTTCTTTTCTTTCCAAAAGCATAACTTCATTCGGTCTTCTTTTGCTCCAGTTGTCATTATTAAATGTTTAGCGTTGTGCTCTATAGACATATATGTTGCTATTGCTGCTATTGAAAGAGTTTTTCCTGTTTCTTCTTTTTTATTATTTAAAAAAGTTATTATCGCCATTTTGGGTATCATTCCTTCCTCTAAGCGCAAGTCTAATTAGAAAAGAATTAATAATCTTAGTCTATACTCCTTTTTCTATAATCTTTATAACTCTTCTCACATTTGCTTCACTTGTATTTAAAATTCCTAAAACGATATAAACTAAACTATCTTTATACTGTGTACTTAGCCTTTTAAACTTAATTTTCGCTACTCTTTGATTTTCCATTAAAACATCAAGATCTCCGTTTTCAATTGGAAAATAAATTCTGTCGTTTTCCCAAACCACTTTATAATTCTCTGAAAGGAAATTCAAATAGTCATCATCTTCTTTTAGTATCTCTTTTGTGTATAAGATTTTTGTTAAAGATAACGGCTTTTCTAACTGGGAAAGTATCTCCAATCCTTTTCGCAATGAATATAAATCAAAAGAAGTTACAAAAAAATTTTTTTCTGCTTTTTCCAATTTAAACTCTTTTATTTTTAAATATTCATCAGCATCAACTAATAAAATGTCATATGGCAGATCTTCTGTTGTTAACCCTAAATATTCTTTTATTTGTTTTTCGTTTTTAAACCCTATAGCTACATCTATATCTTCAAAATTGGTAATATATGAAGTAGTAGGATTTATAGTTGGCACTACATATTTAGCTTTTTGATTTATAGTAGAATCTATTATTAAAACTTTACTGCCCAAAACTGTGAAAATTTTTGCTAAATTTAATATCAAATCAGTTTTATCATACACGCCTATGAAACCTACTATTTTCATATGTTACTCCTTTCTAAATTTAATCTGTTGTTGTGTTTGAAGATGTGCTTGTAGTAGTTGTTGTTGCTGTTTGTGATGCTAGTCCATCTAAATAATCTTGTCTGTTCTCTCTTGCTGTTGTTGCATCTTCTTCTACTCCTGCTCTTACACTTTCATCTCCAGTATCTGCATTGTTTCCAATAGCTCCATTTATAACATTATTTCTTTGATCTGCATTATATCTTGAACGTAATGCTTGTTTTGCTTCGTCTATAATATTTGGATCACTTTGTATTAATCTATCAACTTCTGCACTTGGTGTATATGTTGTTATAGCTGCTTGTTGTATTCCTGGTTCTGTATAGATATTTGCATATAATTTAGCTCCATCTATATAATATGCTTCTACAATTGCGTTATTAATCATTAAAATATCAGCTTCTGTTAAATTCATCCAAATTGTATCTACTGAAGGTACTCCATCTATTTCTGGTATTGTAACTTCTTTTTTAGATACAACTATATAGTTTTGACCACTTGGAAGAACTAATCTTATATCAACATAATCTCCTGTTGCAAGTTGTGTTGGTAATACTATCATATTAAATTCTTCTTGCCTTACATCTGCTGTTGTTGTATTATCAGCACTTGTAACTAAATCTCTTGTTATTACTGTATTTTTGTTCATATCAACTTTTGCTACAACTGGAATTGAGTTCAATTCTACATATTCTCTTTCATTATTTACTGTTATGTAATAACTTTGAGTACCTTCTTCTAAATTTAGTTGATAATCTCTACCATCTCTTGTCAAGTACATTACTGATGTATCGTTTTCTTCATCATATCTTGTAGATACAATGTTTCCTTCTCTATCTTGTAAGTTATAATTTTCTAGTGTTGCAACATCTCCTATTGCATTTGCTGGTATTAAATTTTTATTTACTGTTTTTGATGATAGCATATCAGATGTAATAATTTGTCCTGATTTTACATTTTGATTTAATACGCATATATTTACACTGGCAGCTAATTCTTCTGCCTCCTTATCTTTATAATTTTTTAATTGTATAAATAAAAATGCTACTATAATTGCTGCTATTATTAGCATTAATAACATTCCTAATAAAAATGAATTTCTAGCTTTTCTTTGCATTGGATTTGTAGCCATCTAAAATTCCTCCTTTTATAATTTAAAATATTATTTTTTTACAAAAATCCTTTATTATATTTTATAACAAAGGCTTGATAAAATCAATGTTATTAGAACAGTGTCATAAAAAATTCATGCTTTTGTAATATTTTTGTAATATTTACTTGCAGAATTTTTTTATAGCTTTTGCAACTCCATCTTTACTATTCTTTTTGGTAATATAATCGGCAATATTTATCACATCTTTTGTACTGTTTTTCATAACAATTCCTAATCCCGCTTCTTCTATCATTTTTTTGTCATTTATATTATCTCCTATTGCTATAATTTCTTCTTTCTTTATTAAAAGTTTATCTGCTAAAACTTCTATTGCATACCATTTATCTACATTTTTTGATGACACTTCTGTATAAAAATATTCTATAACTACTTCTTTTTCGCCTTGTTTTATAGTTTTCCTTGACATGTGTGATACGTCTAATATATCTATATCTTCTATTTGCCTAATCTTTTTTATTATAGAATTAAATACTGATTTATTTTCATCGCAAATTGTTATTTTTAGATATTTTAAATCGTCTTTTAAGGTTATATATCGTTCTACATTTTCGACTAATGTAATCCTTGTCATGTCTTTTTCTTCTTTTTTTAAGTTTTCCTTGTAATAGTATAAAACATTATATTTTAAAGCTTTTGCAATAATTGTATTTTCTGTATAAATATTGTATGATATACTATTTTCTTCACAAATTTTTATTATTTCTAAAACTTTTTCTTTTGACATATATTTTTCGTATATTACTTCGTCTTTTTGTATATCATAAATTAAAGCTCCATTCCCTGCGATAATATATTTGTTTGCACCAACTTTTTTTGCAATTTCTTTTACTGAATCAACTGGTCTTCCTGAAGCTAATATTATATTTACCCCTTTATTAACTGCATTTTTTATACTTTGAACTGTTTTTTCGGTTACATTACCATATTCGTTTAATAATGTTCCGTCTAAATCTATTGCTACTAATTTATACATATTTTTCTTCCTTTCTACATTTAAATATTATATATTTAATATTTTTATTTTACAACAAATTTATAAAAATATTTTTTGTAAATTTTTCCTGTTTATTTTATGAATTTTTGCAAATGCTAGTATTAGAAAAAGCTAAATGTTTTTTCACAAATGTAATTACAGGAGGTGAAATTATAATGGCAAACAATAGTAACAGAAAATTAGTTCCAGAAGCTATGTCAGCTTTAGATAAATTCAAATATGAAGTAGCTAGCGAAGTTGGTGTTAACTTAAAAGATGGTTACAATGGAGACCTTTCTTCTAGAGATGCTGGTAGAATAGGTGGTAACATGGTTAGAAAAATGATTCAACAAGTTGAAAGCCAAATGAAATAGTTTTAGCTATTAGCTAGACTTAAGGCAAGAAGTTAAATTTTGCTTTTCCAGAACAAAAGCAACATGATTTAAATATTTAAACATTTTAAATTACTTATATGTTGCGTTTTTGTTCGAGCGCCAAATTTTATTACATAAAATTTGTGTGCAATGTATTAGTATTGTATAGGAAAAATTATTTTTTCCTATACAATACTAAAGGCAGGATTTGATTTCCTGCCTTTAGTATTATTTATATATTCTAAAATTATATTCTAAAATGATGTAATTCTGCCTTTTGCATATAGCAAAATTCTTGAACAGTCTGATATATCCACATATCCATCTTGATTTACATCTGCTGCTGATTTTTGTGTAGCTGTTAATGAAGTTCTACCTTTTACATATAATAATACTCTTGAGCAATCTATTATATCTATATATCCATCTTCATTTACATCTCCCAACAAATATTCTATATCATCCGGATCTACTGCAATCATAAATGATGATAATTCATTTGCTGTAATTGTTACTTGCCCATTATTATCAACTGTTTTTGTCACACTCTTTATTTCTCCATTTGACATTTTTTGCAATACTACGACATCTTTTCCCTTTATTGATTTTCCTACAGTAAATTTTAACTTATTTTCTCCTACACAAATTCCATTTTCTGTAGATACTTTATATGCACCAACTATAAATTCATTAGGTACTTTTGCTTTCATTGCAGTATAATCAGCGTTATCTTGTGGTATCGTATTAACCACCAGTTTAGTTGTTGATTCTCCTAGTACATTTAGTTTTGTACCTGTTACAGAATCTGTTAATGTTAATTCTTTTATATATTCAACTGAAATATCATTTTGCTTTGCCCATGTTGAAGCATATGAACCTTCTGTTGTATAAACATCTGCATAAACTATTTTACTGTCATCAATAGAACTAAAATATCCTGACCACAATGCATCTTCTCCAATGCTTTTAACATTTTCTAGCATTACTACTTTTCTTAAATTTCCACAATATGCAAATGCTTCTTTTCCAATCGTTTCCATAGATTTGGGTAAAATTACTTCTGTCATTTTACTAAAAGATTTAAATTCCTCATCTGGAATACTTGTAATACCTTCTTCAATGTTTATCTTATTTACAGAACCTTTAATATTATACCAAACATTTTGTACATAATATGCTGTTGCTCCCTGTGTAGATGAAAGTGCACTTCTATGGTCACTTGCTTTTGCATCAACAGAAATTGCTCCTGTTCCTGATATTGTAAGAATACCATTATCTAGAGACCATGTTGCATTTTCTCCTGCAACTCTATACATAACCTTGTTAAATGCTCCTGTGTTAGCATCTATTGTATAAAAATCTACCATGTTCTCATTTGAAGAATAATATACAACTTTTGAACCTTTTACTACTGGTTGACAGTCAGAAATTGTTGCACTTGCTGTATATTCTTTACTTACTTTATTTCCATTCCCATCTATAAAAATATAATGTAATATATTTGTTGATAATGTATCATTATCTGTTATAGCTTGGCTTGCACCATATTCCTCCCATGAAACCATAAAACGATTATCATTTATTTTTGTTAACTCAAGTCCAGTAAAGCATTGTCCTTCTCCTGCAAAATCTGTAAGCCATTTTACAGTTGTTGCTTCTTCAGTAAAATTATTTATTGGTGTTACTGTTAAATATATATTATGAGCCGTATCTGATGTTACATTATCATATTGTGACTGGTCTATTGATGTCCCGATACCAAGTACATTATTTGATGATAAAGCCATTCCATCAACACTTGCATAACATGCTACTGCCCATACAGATGTTCTATCTCCACCATATTTTAATACTGGAATACTTGTTCTTTTTAAAGTTTTTTCATCATATTTGCTTAATTGTGTATATCTGCTTCCTTCACTTTGTTCTAATACATATAAATTTGAGTCTTTGTAATCTATATATTGAGAAAATGAATGCCAAAGGTCAGCATCTACTATTTCACCTTCAAGTGTACTTTGATTTACTCTTATCATTAAAAAGCCTTGATGTCCCTGTCCTACCCCTGGATCAACATATCCTTCATGTCCTGTAACTATGTAAAGATATCCGTTTGCTTCTTTCATTTCTACACATCCATAATCAAAAGGAGTTCTTATTTGTTTATAACTATCACTTGGGTCACTTGTTATTTTTGAAGCTCCTAATCTTTTCCAATTTTTATCATATTTTATAACTCGTATAACTTCTGCTGTATCACTCTCTGCTGTATTTGTTTCTCCTACAACAATATAATATGCATCTTTTCCAGCATAAAATCCTCCATAAATACTTAGTTCTAAGTCAATTTTTCTCTTACTTAAAATTTTTAAATTATCATCATAATATTCTACACCTATATTATTATTGTTTTGGTCATAAAATACTCTCATATACCCTGAATCTAATGGCACTAATGATGATCTACTTTTTACATATATTTTAATATTATTACTAGCTGTTGGTACTACATTATTTGCTGCATTACTTATTCCAGTTGCAATTAATAATATTCCTATTAAAATAATTAAAAATAATATTAAAACTTTCTTCTTCATTTTAAATCCCCCTTCTTTTTTTGAATTTTTATATTAAAATGGTACAATTTTTCCTATTACCACATATCTACTATTTTCGTATTCATAAGAACATGTTGATAATATCATAATCTTATCTTCTGTTGTAATATTTACATCATTCTTAAAGTCTGATTTTTCTTTGAATTCTTCTAATTCATCATTGGTGAATTCTGTCTTTTTATAGATACTAGATTCAGAATTTATTGTAAAACTACTAAATAGTTCTATTCTGTATCTTTTTTCTGGAGTAAAATAATATAAATTTTTATTTTCATCATAATATTTTTGATTTTCGTAATTTGGTAAAGTACCAAACATAGTATCATTTTTCATATTATGTCCAAATATAATTGTTACTTTATCATTTAAATCTTTATTATTTTTATAATCCATAAATATGGTGCCAGCTCTATTATATTCACCATTTACTAACCTTCTTAAATAATAGTTATTATCTGTACTTTGTACAACTGGATAATTTATTTTTTCGTTTTCACTATATATCCATCCTATAATATCTTTATTAGTCTTTTTTAGCTCATCAAAATTAATTGAAAGTATTCCTTTATTATCAACACTATTTTTATTATTAGAAATATCTTTATTATGAGTATTATCATAAGATACATAATTTTTTAATTCGTTATTTAAATCATCACTTTTTTTGTCTTCCATTATAATTTGATAAATTTTATATACCGAAAATATAAACACTACTACACAAACTATTAACAATATACTTTTAACTATTCTTGTCATCTCGCCTTAGTATTCACTCCTTTTGCTATTCAAAGAGTTTATCAAAAAAAGCATTGCACTTTTTAGTGTGCAATACTTTATTTAGTTGCCTTCTTTATTTAATACATATGTTCCTCCTGTAGTACCTGCACCACCTATTAGCGTTAATTTGTTATCAGCTAAATTAAAAAGATATGTAGCATCTCTCATGTCATCATCTTCAAAATATAATTTTAATTTTGAATCCTGAATAACATATATATATTTAAATTCTCCATCTGGACAATTTAATGTTCCTTCCTTTATTCCATCAAATGTGTATTTGGTATTTTCGTTATACACATAAGTACCATTTAAAACTTTAGCTTCTTCTTCGTTCACTTCAATTTTATTACCTTGTGAATCTCTATAACCACTATTGTTAGTTATATATACTATTGCTATTATTGTTCCTACTATTAGTACTACAATTAGAGGTATTATTATTTTTATTTTCTCATTCGTTTTGCCTTTTGATTCTCTTTTACTCTGCATTTTGCAATTACTCCAAAACTAATTCCAGAAGCAACTAATAAGCTAACCCATATTGCCATTTTACTTGTATCACTTGTATCTGGTGTTGTTGGTGTAGTAGATGTTTGTGTTGATTCATTTTGTTTTATTGTGTCTTGTGTTTGTTCTTCTTTATTTTCTTCTGTGATTACAGGAATTACTTCTCCTTTTGATACTAATTTATCACAGTCTTCACAATATGTATCTCCTGTATATCCTTCGCTAGTTGTAGTTGCTTCAACTGCATCTTTTACAACTGTATTTGCATGATTATTACTGTCTATTTCTCCATATTCTTCTCCACATCTTTCGCATACTGCTTTTGATACACATGTTGCTGTTCCCCCTGTGTGTCCTAGTGGTTCAGCTACTGTTCCTTTTGCTATTAACACATCACAGTCTGCACAGTATGTGTCTCCTGTGTAACCTTCTTCTGTACATGTTGCTTCTACTACATCTCTTACTACTCTGTTTATATGATTTGAACTATCTACTTCTCCATATTCTGCTCCACAAATTGAACATACTGCTCTTTTTACACATGTTGCTGTTCCTCCTGTATGCTCTCCTCTTTCAATTATATTTCCGCATCCACATTCTTTCCAGTGAGATTCTTCGTTTGAAACATAATCACCGTAAGTATGTGTTGGTGCTTCTATTATTAAGTCTTCTTCTGTTACTTCGTTTTTATTTTCATCAAATAACTTTCCACAAACAGAACATTGATAATGTGCTTTTGTTCCAGCTAGTAATTCTGTACTTGTATGAGTAGGGTCTAATTGTTCTATCAAATTACCGTATGTATGTTCTGCTAGAGGCAAAGGTTTATTTGAAGCTGATATGATTTTTCCACAGTCATCACATTGTACATATGCTTCATGTCCGGCTATTGCACAAGTTGATTTTACTGCTTCATGTGTTGTAGTATTCTTATGAGCACATGTTACAGTAACTGTACATGTATCAGTATAATCCCCATCTGTTGTTTTAACTGTAATTGTAGCTGTTCCAACTGATTTTGCTGTTACTACACCTGCATTACTAACTGTTGCAACCTTTTCGTTGTCTGATGTATATGTTACATTTGCATTTGTTGCTCCTGATGGCATTACTGTAGCTTTTAGGTTGCCTGTACTACCAGCAGTCAATGATAACGCTGAAGTATTTAATGATACCCCTGTTACTGGAACTACTACTGATGTAGTTGCTGGGACAATATTGAAATAACTAGCATCAACAACAGATTTGTATGATTCATCTGCATCAAAACCTGCTACTGTAATGTCTGAAAGTGTTACTTCATATTTTCCTGCTTTTAAGTTTCTATCTGTTGTACATGAAAATTTAACAAGGACTTGATTATTTTCCAAATCTGCTTCATATAAGCTTAAATATGTATATTGATATTTATTTTGAGCTGGATTTAATTCAAACGCATTTTCAAAAGGTTCATCACCATTTATATCTTTTAAAGATGTTACTGATATTGAATCTTTATTTAATGTTAAACCTTCTGGAATATCAACAAAGAAACTTATTGCTAATGGCTCTTTTACACTTATATTGCTCATTGATATTGTATAATTTATTGTCTGTTCTGTAGATGATGCTTTTATACTTGTTTTATCTGCTGTAACAGTATATTTTACTACAGCATCAGTTGCATATACAAATGGAACTTGAACTAGACTTAAAATTATTGCAAAAATCAAAATTAGTGATATTGTTTTTTTGATTTTCATTTCTCTTCATTCCCTTCTTTTTTATTTTCTTAATTATATATATTTCATAAAAACTAATCAATAAATTTTGCCATATTTTTCCTGACATTTTACGTCACGTCCTTGTGGCTGTAAAGGTAGAAGGATTTATCACCATTAAAAAAGCAACATTTGGTATAAAAAACCTCAGATTTTTTATATCAATAGAAAAAAGTTATCAATAATTGCATACTGATAACTTTCTATAAATTAATCTTCTGGTTCTACTAATCCATAATTCATTCCGTCTTTTAGTTTATGTATAACATTTACTTTTCCTGTATCTACATTTATAAATGTTAAGAAATTGTGTGTTGGTTTTTCTTGTAATTTTAAAACTGCATCTTCTGGTGTTATTGGTTTTATTTCGTAATATGATGTTTTTATGATTTCATTTGAGATTTCAGATATTTTGTCATCAACTGTTTCCATCATTTTTAAACTTCCATCTCTCATCATTTTTTCTTTTTTAGTTTTCATTTTTCTAATTTGACCTTCTAGTATGTCTATATCTTTGTCTATTGATGCATATAGGTCTTTATCTTCTGTTACTGCTCTGTATTTTTCTCCATTTGCATTTACATATATTTCTGCTATTTGCTCATTTTTCTCTGTTCTTAATGTTACATCTGCTTCTGCATTTTCAAAATATTTATCAATTCTTTCTAATTTTTTTTCTACATAATCGTTTAATGCTTCTGTTATCTTAAGTTCCTTTCCTACTATTTTGATTTTCATAAAAATCTCTCCCTTCAATTTGTGTTTTATATATTCATATTATATATATAATTATTATTTTTTTCAAGTTTTTTGGATAAATAATAGTTATATTCATGTGTAGCTATTTAATAAAATTCTTGTTATTTCTACATTATACTATTGTATTTCCATAATTTGAATTATGTAATTTTTGTGTGTCTCCCGAATAATTTGTTGAAATATCTTTTTCATCTATAATCTCCACAGTTACTGGTTGATTTGATATAATTTCTTCCCCATGCCTTAATCTAACTTCATATATTCCTGTTTGTGTAACTTCAAATTCATAATTTCCACCTGTAAATTCTCCTACATCTTTCCAATTTTCGTCTCCCTGTAATCTATATTCTACTTCCCATTTATCTATATACCCTGTATAATTAACATTATAAATAATAATTTTTCCTATGCCATTATCAGATACAAGCTCTCCTTTTGCTTCAAATGTTAATTCTCCTATTTGATTATTATACTGCACATTATATCCACCATTTTCAATTTGTTCTAACATATAATAGTCTACATCTTCATATGTTACAGGTTCTGTTGCTATTATTATTCTTTCTTTTAAATTAATATAATAATCCCTTGTTATTCCATCTATTCCTAGATTTTCTGTTAAATACTCTTGACTAAAATATCGAAAGTCATTTTGGATTGTATTAATATCTCCTTCTTTTGCATTCAATATCTGTGAAATATCACTTATTCTAAATATTTCTTTTTGCTTTTCTTCCATTGTTTCTCCATAAGAAAGTAATTCTTCATCTGTTTCATCTTGCTTTAAACTATTTACTTCATTTTGAAGAAATTGTAGCTCTGTTTTGAATGCTGTATATTTAGCAAACCTTACTGTTGATATTCCACTTACTGTTGCAATACTTGCTAATATACTCAATATTATAGCTATTATAACAACAGAAATTAGTGTTATTCCCTTTTCATTTCTAACTTTTTTCTTCATTAGTTACCTCCTAAAATAATTATTAAAATTTTATTCCTATACTTTTAATGTTCATTTAGATGGTCATCATTTCCCAATTATTTTTTGATATTTGTATAATATTTATTTGGCTGGGCTGGTGTGATTCGAACACACGAATGTCGGAGTCAGAGTCCGATGCCTTACCGCTTGGCGACAGCCCAATTTACAATTATATTAGCACAAAAAAATTTTTTTGTCCATAGTAAAAAGCAAAAACTGTATGCACTTATAATAGTTAAAAATCACATACTTATCAATAGCATGCAATTTTGGAGGATTAAATTATATTATAAAGATAAATCCTTTTCTGGTTATTACTTTAATCCTCCTTTTACCAAAGTTAACTGTATTATATCACAGAACATAGTATTATTCAACTTTATGTTAATTTAAATTGTATGTTCCAACATCTTTATTCCACATAGCCATAATATAGTTTTTTTCTGATTTTGGCACTAAAGTCACTCTAAATGCAGACATAGGTTTATTATATTTATATATACATTCTTCTCCATCTGATTTTGCTTCTACCCATCCAACACCATCAACTAAAATTTGATAAATTATTGAATAATATGATTCGTCTTTTAATTTTAAAGTAATTCCTGATACTCCATAATGATATTCATTGGCAGTTTTAATAGGTATCGGATTATTTCCATTTATGTCTGTTTGATTTTCTCCATTTATCATGCTTCCTCCGAATTGGAAATATGACTTATTAGCAATTTTAACTAAGTCTTTTGAATTCATAGATTTCCAAGACGTTTTACTAGGATTATACCCATAATTATATAACATTCCTGTTGTTGCACATTTTCCTGTTGTTCCTTCTCCCCAATGTGTATATACAAATGCCCTTGCCTGTATAAAATCTTTTGGAACATTTCCTTCAAATCTAAATGCTAATGCTTCTGTTTTGTATTTAGAATCTTTTTCTACTGCTTCTTTTCCTGCTATATCATAGTTTCCGTATCCATATGACCACCCTATTTGAGAATTATGAGAAGCATATACAATTTGAACATATGTAGCCTCTGTAATATCTATATTAACATTAGAACTGTTCTGGGCATAATCCACAATTTCTATAATGTATGAAGTATTTGATAAAAACTCTTTTTCCATTTTAGTATTATCATTACTTGGATTCCATCCTTCTATGTTTCTAATTGATTCATTACTATTAATAATACCATTAATTTTACCATTATCAATTTTTTGTTCTTTAAACTCTGCTTTTGGTACTTCATTATCTATTATTATTCCTGTCTCAATTAAAAGTTCTTGGCTTTCTAATCCTCCTAAGTCAGTTATTGCTCCTTCTTCTATAACAACTTCCAGTTTTCCATTTCCTGTTAATTTACTTAACAATATTTCGTAAAAATATGTTTTTCCACTATTTGCAATTGGATTAACTAATATATTTTTAGTATTTATTTCTTTTCCTGCTATTTTAGCCTTCACTTCATTGCTTTCTAAAATATCATCACCTTTATTTGCTTCAGTTACTTTTACATTTATTTTTATTGTATGTGTTTTATTTGCATATTTTTCATATCCTTTATTTGTATTTGATATGCCTGTACATTCTATAACTGGCTTAGTTCTATCTATGTTTAAATCTGCTACATCAAATTCAAAGTCAAATACATATTTTGCATTTACAATACTATTTATATTTATTATCAATAATATTAAAATTATTAATATAGTATTTCTTCTTTTCAATTATTTTCTCCTTTCGTTTTAATCTTTTAAGTTATTACTTGTTCACCATATGTATAAATATCAAAAATATATTCATCTATATTTTTAGAATCTTTTGTATCTTGAATATTACCTTTCGCATCATTTTCATAGTTCCAACTCCATTCTATTGTAACTGTTGTAGTTTGTCCTTTTTCTAATGTTCCAGTTAAATATTTAGCTAAGTCCTCTATCTTATTTACACTTATAGTTGTATTTGCTATTTTAAATTCTAAATTTTGCGGTTTTTCATTTTTACTAATAAAATATATTTGATATTTAGAATTCCTATTTGATTTTACTATAATATCAAATTCACCACTAATGCCTGGTGCTATTTTTTCATCTACTAATGTATTTGACTTTATAGTGTCGATTAAATTAACATTTGTAAAATTCATGTATTTATATGTTATATCAAAAATATATTGTTGTGCTGTCTCTTTTTTGGATATATTCCCTATATATTTAATTTCTTCTGAATCTTGTTCAGATGTAGATATATCACCTAAAAATTTTAGAAACAAAATATCATCTTGAAAAAAGTCCATCTTTATATTACTGAATATTATGATAAATAATATGACAAAAAATATTAATATAATTAATATAAATTTCTTTATTTTCTTATTTTTCAAATGTTACCTCCTATATCTTTTTTTGTTCTGTATGTACTTTTATTTGTATTTTTTCGATAATGTCATATATATTTTCTGATTTATTTTTGTCATATATAATTTTTAAAGTATATTTATGTTCTTCTTTCTCGTTCCTTCCCATGTCAATATAGTCAGTTAAATTATTTTTTAGCGGAATATTTATATCGTTTTTATACAATTCAAAATTTATTGATTTGTCAACATTTCCTTTTATTTCTATCATATAATGTAATAATGCTTCATTAATATTATTTTCGTCATAATTTAATACACTAAATTTATATTCACCTACGTTCTTTTCTGCTGTTACTTTTATTTTTTCGTTTGAATCTACTACTATAATTGGTTCATTAATTTCTGCAACTGCATTCATTGTTATTTCTGAAAAACTTTTACTTAGACTATATCCTGTTAAAAACAATATTAATACTATTAATAATATAAAAATTATAGTTATAACTTTTAAATTACTCTTTTTAAAATCAAACTTTTTTGTGGGTTTATGTTTATTGTTATTTCTTTCTATTTTATTTATATATTTTCCATATTTCTTTTTACTTTTTTTATTTAACTCTTTCATTTCTCTCCTTATATGTTTTATTTAGGTTTTTTATGGATTTACCTATAAACCTTTTAATATTTTTAATTGTATAGAGAAAATCAAAATTTTCTCTATACTTTAGAAAGGAAGTATTGTAATTTTTTTAATTAAATAAAACAAATATAACTTTACCTATGATTTGTTCTATTTTTATTTGCCCGTTATCTTTTGTATTATTATTGTCACCTTTTGTAATAAATTCATTTCCATATTTTTCTATTATTCTATGTGTTATTAAATTTCCATCTTCATTTATGTATGTTATTATATCGCCTATTACATAGTCTTTTTGCTTTTTAATTATAATTCTATTTCCTTTTTCTATTGCGGGATTCATACTATTAGACATAACTTTTAATGTTGTTATTCCGAATGGTTGTATGGGTTTATTACTTGAATAATTAATTTTTAGAAATAAAGTTATTAAAAAAAACATAATTGATATAAATAAAATTAAGTTTATAATTAATCTGTGTTTTGATATTTTTATAAGATTTATCATCACAATTAAATTTCATTAGGAAGCACTTGCGTTCCAGTAATTAAAACATCAAATAAATAATCTGTATTACCCTTTGCTTCTTCTGTATCTATTCTATCATTCATTTCTATTTCTTCTGGTGTTGTTCCAGTTTCATATGGCCAGTGCCAGTCTATTTCAATAGGTATTTGTCTTTCTCCTCCATTTGCAAATATGGTTCCTGATATCTTGTCATTTAAAGCTGTAAGATTATCATATTTCTCATTTTGATAATAAAAAACCATATTTGTAGGAGTTTGTATTTCATTTAAAAATTGTACTTTATAATTTATACCTACTTCTGTTTCTGTTGCATCAATATTAATTCTAATTGCTCCAGATGTCCCTGGTGCTATTTTATTTTCTGTTATTGTTGTATTATTTATTGTTGATTTTAAGTCAATTGTTTGTACTTGCTCATCTGTTCCGTTTACTTTAAAATCCCATTTAGCTACATCTGCTCTTCCTATTCCTTTAACTTCTGTTATATATTTTGAAAATGTTTGTCCTCCTATTAATAATATACATATAGTTGCTATTATAGCTAATGTGATTACGACTTTTTTCTTTTTTGTCAATAAAATTCCTCCTTTTTATTTAATTTTTATTGTTGGGTAATTTCGATTTTTCAAAATTGAATTAATTTGATTTACACATAAATTGATAAAAATTTAAAATAAAATTGAAATATGAAAATTTAAACTTATTATACTTAGCTAAAATGCTTTTGTCAATACTTTTATCTAGACTTTTCGTCGCAAATTTCGACAAAAATGGAACTAAGAAATTTAATTGCAACTTATTTGTTTTATATTATTTATGTTCTAACTATATTTATACAAGAACAAAAGCGACATGATTTAAATATTTGAATATTTTAAATTACTTACATGTCGCGTATTTGTTCGTGCACCAAATTTTATGCAATAAAATTTGTGTATATCTATGTTTAGCCTTTATTTACAGCTATTACGCCTCCTAGTATTCCAAATATCATAGCTACTATTATCATTATTATTGATTTCATATTTAATAAAAAATTCCCATTTAAAATGCTTGATATTAAATATAAAATTAATATGTATATAAGACCGACTAATGCACCATTTATTAATCCATTTTTTCGAATTTTCCTATTACCTATTGTGCTTCCTATAAGTAAACTTACTCCTGTTATTACTATTACTACAGGAACAATAGCATTTTCCTGAACATTTGTAAATGTTAGTATTGCCGAAAATATTACAAGCAATATGAATGTTGTAATTAGGGATATCGCTACTCCTTTTAGTATTGAAGTTACGTTTTTGCTTTCTATAACTTGCTTAGTTTCCATCTGCAAATTTCCTCCTAAATCTTTTTATACAAATATATGTGTCTATAATTTTTTTAGAACCTTATAGTAAAAAAAAATAACCTATCAATTAAATTAATAGGTTATTTTGTGGTGCTCCCTCAAGGATTCGAACCTTGGACCCACCGGTTATGAGCCGGTTGCTCTGACCAACTGAGCTAAGGGAGCAAATATTATCTTATTGCTCAACGCAAGATAAAGTATAAACTATTTTTTTGCTGTTGTCAATAGTTTTTTACAATTTTTTTAATGTTATGGAGCACAGTAAAACACTGTGCTCTAAATTATATTTTAATAAAATTCTAATTATTCTCTCCTCTACCTTCTGGTAAAGCTGGATAATCTAATACAACTCTAATCTTCATTACGTATTTAATAGCTCTTACAAATTTACTATTTTTAATTCTTTGCCATAATGAAGGTTTTTCTTCAAATGTTGTAGCAGCAACATATTGTTCTTTAGCTTCTTTTTCTGCGATTTCTTGTTCATTTTGTACAGTAATTTCTTCTTGTATTTCTTGAACATTTTTCTTAGAAACTTCTTTTACTTCTTCTACTGCTGGTTGCTCAATTTCTTGAGCTTGCTCTTCAAATGTCTCAACAGGTGTTGGTATTGTTTTTAAGGCATCTGCTACTTCAATTCCAATATAACTTAATGCTTTTGATCTATCTTCTATTCTTTCCATATCTATTTCGATATGTAAATTTGATTCTAAATTATTTATTCTTGCGTGTAATAGTTTTATTGCATCTTGATAATTTTGAGACTGATCACTTTTAGCTTTTCCAACAATATTTAATGTTTCTATAATATCTTCTGGGAATTTATCTTCAGCTTTTTTCACTTCATCTTTCCAGTCTTTATCTTTCTCTTGAGCCAATTCAACTAGTTCTTTAAGTTGACCAGCTAAAGCGATATTTTCTTCTCTTTGTCTAATCAATTCTTCTACTTTTTTTGTATTTTCTTCAAATTGATTTGTAGCAAATTCTACTAACCCATATGCTGCTTTATATACACTACTTGGGAAATTTTTCTTTTTTGGATATTCATTTAAATATGTTTTTATTGATTCAACTAAATCTTTAAAATATGTATCTTCTTCTAGTTGAACTATTTGTTTTTTACTCTTAGGGTTAATTAATTTTTGCACTTTATCTATATTTGATAATATTTTTTCTTCCGTGATTACCATTCTCACGTTTACTATGCCAGATTTAGACATGTAAACTACCTCCTTTATCCTACAATTAAATGCTAATTATTCGTATTTCAACTATTATTATACATTAATTAGCAAAAAACTACAATAGAATTGTAGCTTTTTTTGATTACTTTTTTGTTACAGAAATATTACATTTTGGTTACAAGGCTGTTTTTATCTCCGTAGTTTGAAATTTTTTTAATAAAAAATCTTTTAAAAGTCTTGAAATCAAGGCTTAAATTTTTGTCAGCTTTTTCTCCTTTTTGTATTGTGTTTTGTTCCGTTTTGCGATATGATTCATTTATCTTAAATTAAGGAGAAGAAAAACTTGACGGATATTATGCAAATTTTGTAAAGTTCGCTATTTAATTTGCTTTTAACTTATCTACTTAACCTACTTCCCTTCGTAATAAAACTTTCCAATCAATAGCTTCTTTGCTTTCACCTATATTTCCTAATTTAATTGTTTCTTCTTTTGCACTTCTTATGTCTTTTTGAGTCTTTTCTCGTCTAGATTTAAACTTTTCTCTTTTTTCTTTTCTATTATCTTCAAATTCTACTCTTTCGTCAAAATCCATATCTGTCTGTTCTTCGCCAATTTGCCCTTGTTGTTTTGCTTGTTTATGTCAAGTATTTTATCATTTTGTAGTGTTACAATTGATGTGAAACAAAAACAATAGAGAAAATGATTCAAGTAGTATAATTGAGTTGTCAAAAAACAAATTATATAAAAGGACTTAAATCACTTATGAGTAATAATATATCATAAAAAAATAATTTTATAAAATTATTTTAAATATTTCTATTTTTGATATATTTTCCTGTAAATTCTTCTGCTAAAATGTCCATTCTTATTCTATCATAATATTTTCCATCTAGGTAAATGCATTTTCTTCTTCGACCATACTCTTTAAATCCACACTTTTTGTAACAAGCTAATGCTCTTTCGTTAACTTCTAATAAATCTAGACAAATATTATTTAAATTTAAATAGTTAAATCCATAATCTAAAATTAATCTTATTGCTTCTGTTCCACATCCTTTATTTCTGGCTTTTGTATTTCCTATAAATATTCCTAAAGTCCCTATTCTGTTCAAATGGTCAATTTTCTCTAAAGATATTGTTCCAACTATTTCGTCTGTTTCTATCTCTATTATTCCAAATGTTGCTTCTTCTTTTATATGTTCTTCTAAAAATTGCTTTTCTACTTCTACTGTTATTATTCCACTGCTTTTACCTATATAGTCTGTTGTTTGAAAGTCATTTAGCCATTCTGTAATTTTTTCTGCATCTTGTGTTGTCATTGGTGATAAGTATATTTTTTCTCCTAATAATTTTTTAAAATATTTCATTATTCCCACCCTCCTATTTTTATTTCCATATTTAATCTTTGTATTATCATTCCTTGTGATTTGTAAAATTCTATTGCACTTTTATTAAAACTCCAACAGTTCAATTCTATTCTACTGCAATTTAAGTTTTTTGCCATTTTGTGTATTTCTTGCATTAACAGACTTCCTATTCCTTTTCTTTTTGAATCTTCATCAACTACTATTTTACCAATATATAAAATGTTAGCGTCTTTTAAATTTTCGTGTTGTTCAACTTTTTTCATTTTATATATAGCAAATGCACAAACTTTGTTATTATCATTTACTGCAACAATTATTTTTTGTTCTTGGCTTTCTATTATATCAATAATCTCTTTTTCTGCTTCTTCTTTTGTCATACTTTTAAACACATCTGGTCTGTTTTTACAATGTAAATTCTGTACTTGAAGTAATAATTCTATTAATTCTTCTATATCTTCACCCCTAGCTTCTCTAGTATTCATTTTTACTATCATTCCTTTCCCAAGCCACAAAACTGGTTGGAAAAGAATTGAATTTTGGCTAGGCAAACAAATTTGAAATTTATGAGGCGTACTCATGTACGTTGATTAAATTTCAAATGAAGTTTAACGACGCCAAAATTGTAATTATTTTTCAACCTTTGTTCCCCCTATATTTTATATATGTAACTTACTTCTTTATATTCTCTTTGCCCTATTTCTATATATCTTTCTTTATACAATTTTCCTCCCATTTTTTCATAAAAGGCTCTTGCCTTTATATTTTCTTTTAAACACCATATAATTACTTCTTTATGTCCTCTTTCTTTTAAGATTTTCATAGTTTCTTTGACTAATAGTCTCCCTACTCCTTTTCCTCGTTGATCGTATTTTACATATAGTGCTTGTATTTCTCCGATTTTTTTACCGTCTTCTTCACTTTCTTTAAATCTACAATATCCTTTTATTTCTTTATCTACATATACTATTGATTTTTGATCTTGATATTTTTCTCTTATTCTTTTTGCTTTTTCTTTATAATCCAAATTTCTTAAGTATTCTTTATCTATTATTCCTTTATATGCTATTTGCCAGTCTTCAGTTATTATTTTTGCTATTTCGTCAATATCTTCTTTCTTATAGTATCTAATCATTTTCTCACCTTCTCACAATTTTAGTATTTCTTTTAAATATTTATCTGTAAACTCTTTAACCTCTTTTTCTTTTCCTTTAATTTTATCTATTAAATCATTTGCAACTTTATATGCTTCTGTTGGAAATACTAATTCTAATTCTCCATAAGCTTTATTTTTGCTCATTTTAATCGCTCCATTCAATAAATTCTTCTTTTAATAATCCTGTAATACATTCATCTTCATATTTATTAGTAGCTAAACATAAAAATTTTTTTCTTTTAATTCCTTCTTCTTTATATCCTAATTTTTCTTGCATTTTTTTTGATTTATTATTTCCAGAAAAATATCCATTTTCTATTCTTCTTAAGCCTAATTTTGCAAAACAATATTTGATTCTAGCACTAAATGCTTCTGTTCCATATCCATTTTTTTGATATTTTTCATTTAGCCATATTCCACCACTAGCAGTTCCATCTTTTGTATTTATATTTGCAATTTCAATTCCTCCTATTACCTTATTATTTTCTTTTAATACTATTGCTAAAGGTATTCTCACTTTTTCATCCTGATTTTTAGCCCATTTAATAAAATTTCTAGCATCATTTTCTGTATATGGAAATGGTACTCCTGCTAGCCATTTTGATACCTCTATGTTATTTAATCCTTCTATTAAATCATTTACATCTTCGTTTTTCCAACTTCTTAAAAATTAATCTTTTACTTTCAATTTTCATTTTAAAATCCATTCCTTTCTCGCTTTGTTCTAAAGACACACATAGTAATGAAAGAATTCTTTCAAACTAACTACCCTAGCAAAAAAGCCTTGCAAAGAATCTTTTAAGACTCCTCGCAAGACTATATCTTACTTTATCGTGTAAGTAACATCTATTTTGTTACTCTTTACCGCTCAAGTTTATCACTTTAGGTAAACTCTTAAAATATGTCTTTATTTTAGCATCTATTTTTAGTTATGTCAAGCATTTTTATCATTTTGCATTTACATTCTTGCATTTTTATATTATAATTTATGCAAACTATATTTTTAAAGGAGTTCATATGAATACATATAAATATTTATCAAAATCTAGTGATAATACATTAAAATTAGGTAAAGCACTTGCAAAATATTTGAAAAATAAAGATATAATTGTACTTTCAGGTGAATTGGGAGCTGGTAAAACAAAATTAACAGAAGGAATCTTGACATACTTTGATTTGCAAGATGAAATATCTAGCCCTACATTTACTATTGTTAATGAATATATTAAAGAAGATATTAATATATACCATTTTGATACATATAGATTATCAGATTCATCTGAATTTTATGAAATAGGTGGAGAAGAATATTTTGAAAAAGGCATTTGCATTATAGAATGGGGAGAACTAATATCAGATGCCATACCAGAAGAACATTTAGAAATCAAAATCGAAAAAGATTCAAAACAAGAAAATTACAGAAATTTTTATTTTTTTGCATATGGTGAAAGATACGAAAATTTATTAAAAAAATTAGAGGAGGAATTACAGTGAAAATATTATGTATTGATACCTCAAGTAAATTGTGTAGTGTAGCAATATTAGAAGATAAAGAACTTATAAAAAAAATCGAATTAAATAATGGTTTAACACATTCTGAATCTTTAATGCCTAATATTAAAAATGTATTTGAAGATGCTAGATTAACTATAAATGATATTAATCTAATTGTATGTGATATAGGTCCTGGCTCATTTACTGGCATTAGAATTGGAATTGCTACAGCTAAAGCTTTTTCTGATAGTTTAAATATTCCAACAATAGGGATTAATTCTCTTGAATGTTTAGCTCACAATGTGCAAAAAACTGGCATTATTTGTAGCATTATTGATTGTAAAAATAACAATTGCTATTTTGCTTTATATAAATTTGAAAATGGTAAATATGTTATTCTAAATTCTCCTGAAGCAACTTCTATAGATAATCTTATAGAATTATTAAAAACTAATTATTCTAGTGAAAATATTTATTTTGTTGGAGATGGAGCAATAATTTATAAGGAGCAGATTAAAAATATTCTTAAAAATTATGAATTTAATGCAACAGATTTAGATATATATAATTTAGGAGTAGCTGGATTAGAAAAATATTTAAATTTAGGTAAAGGAGAAAACATCCTTCCTCTATATTTAAAAAAGCCACAGGCTCAAAGACAACTTGAATCTAAAAAATTTGAAATACATGACATGACACTTGATGATATCAATTTAATCGATTTTAAGGACTTTAATACTTTTTGGAATAAATCAACATTAGAAGATGAGTTAGAAGCCAATAATACTAAGTATTTTAAAGTCACTTTAGAAAATGAAATAATTGGTTTTGCTGGAATAAAAATCATTTTAGATAATGCTGATTTAATGAACATAGTTGTACATAATTCATATTTAAGACAGAGCATAGCTTCACTTCTATTAAATAAGATATTAGACTTTTGTAAGAAAAATCATATCAGTTCAGTAAATTTAGAGGTTAATGAAAAAAATATACCTGCAATAAATTTATATAAAAAATTTGGTTTTGTAGAAGTTGGTAGGAGAAAAAAATATTATGATAACAAAGATGATGCAATTTTAATGCAAATAGGGATTTAGGGACGTATCTCAAAATCCCTAAATTTGGGGATTTTGAGATACGTCCCTAAATCCCTACACATATTTTTCTATTTTCAAAACTGTTCTTCCACTTCTTGTTGTTCCTGCATATTCTTTTATTATGAATCTTCCTTTTCCTCTTATTGTGATGATGTCATTTAATTTTAAGTTTTTTGATACTTTTGTTTCATTTTGTCCATTTACAAATACTCTTTCTTGGTTTATTATTTGAACTGCTTTATTTCTAGATGTTTTTGCTAAATCTGATACAATGTTATCAAGTCTTAATGATGGTACTATTATACTTATTTCTTCTACTTTTATTTCTTGTTTTCTGATATTTTCTATTTCTTCAATTTCTATTTTTGCATTTTGAAATCTTGTTAATGTTCCAAGTTCATGTTTTAAACTTTCTGCTATTTCTTCTTTTACGATTATATCTGCTCCATCATTTGATACTAGTATATCTCCTACTTTTTCTCTTTTTATTCCCAATTTTACTATTCCACCTAAATAATTTCTATGAGAGTATTTGCCTTTTTCTTCTTCTGGTAAATTGATTCTTATTATTTTGAATATTTTGTTATAGTTCTTTTGTACCATATCTAAATTGTATGTTTCTGGATAGAATATTGCTATTTGTCTTTCTGAATTTTGAAATCCACCATATAATATATATGTGTTGCATTGTATTTTTCTTAAGAAGTTTCTTACCAATGAGACTTGGTACATATCTAGAAAATCGCTATATTCTATTTTATTTCTTTTTGCACAAAATTCTAGCTTGTCCAATATTTGTGATAACAAGATTTTTTCTTCTTGTTTCTTGTATTCGTCTAATATGTTTTGTTTTGACATTATATATTTTTCCTTCCTTTATCTTTTTATTATTCGTTTTAGTTAAAAAAAATTGAAATTTTTATTATTCTACACTTCAAATTTTTTTAATCTTTATTTATTTCTTTTAAAATATCATTATATATTTTTTCTTCATCTAGTCCATATATTTTTTCTAATTCTGCTACACTTCCGTGTTGTATAAATTTATCTGGATAAGCATAATTTAATATCTTTTTATCTTTTATTCCATTTTCGGCAATAACTTCACTTACTGCTGTAGCTAAACCGTTTATAATTGTTCCATCTTCTATTGTAACAACTATTTTAGTTTTTATTATAGATTCTTTTATTTTTTCTTTATCTAATGGTTTTAAAAACCTGGAATTTATAACAGTTGCTTTTATGCCTTCTTTTTGCAATTTTTCTGCTATTTTCATTGCTCTGGCAACCATTTTTCCAATTGCTATTATTGTTATATCTTCTCCATCTTTTAATAATTCTGCTTTACCTAATTCTATTTTATTTTCTGTTTCAAATTTATAGTCTTCTTCTCCACCTCTTGGATATCTTATAACTACTGGCTTTCCTAAATTTACTGCAAATTCTAACATATCTTCCAATTCTTTGAAATCTTTTGGTGCTAATATGTTTAAGTTTGGCACTAACCTAAAAAATGACATATCTAATAATCCTTGATGTGTTTCTCCATCTGCTCCAACTGCTCCTGCTCTATCTACACACATAACTACTGGTAATTCTTGTATCGCTACATCATGGATTACTTGATCATATGCTCTTTGATAAAAAGATGAGTATATTGGAACTACTGGTATCATTCCTTCTTTTGCCATTCCTGCTGCAAGTCCAATTGCATGTTGTTCTGCAATTCCTATATCAAAAAATCTATCTGGGTATTGTTTTTGAAATTCTGTTAATCCTGTTCCGTCTTTCATTGATGCTGTTACTGCAACTATTTTGGGATTGTCTTTTGCAAGTTCTACTAATTTTTTTCCAAATATTTTTGAATAATCATCTTTTTTCTTTGATTTTGCTTCTCCTGTTTCTATATTAAATGGTCCTGTTGCATGGAATTTATCTGGATTTTCTTCTGCTATTTTATATCCTTTTCCTTTTTTAGTTAATACATGCACTAATACTGGTGCCTCTACCTGTTTACTTAGTTTTAATATGTTTTCTAACTCTTGTATATTATGCCCATCAACAGGTCCTAAATATGTAAATCCTATATCTTCGAAAAACATTTTTGGAATTATCAATTGCTTTATACTTCTTTTTACTCTTTGTACTATCCTTACAAATGGCTTTCCTACTAATGGTATTTTTAAGATTATTTTTTTAGCAGATATATTAGATTTGGTGTATAATTTTTTCGTTCTTAATTTACTTAGAAACATATTTAATCCACCAACATTTTTTGAGATACTCATTTCATTGTCATTTAATATTACTGTCATTTTGCATTGGCTATATCCTGCATCGTTTAAAGCTTCTATTGCCATTCCACCTGTTAATGCTCCATCTCCTATTACTGCTACAACTGAATTGTCTTTTCCAATTATGTCTCTTGCTCTTGCCATTCCTAATGCTGCTGAAATTGATGTACTACTATGTCCTGTATTAAAGCAGTCTGCTTCAGATTCTTTTGTTTTAGGAAATCCTGCTATTCCATTTAGCTTTCTTAGTGTTTTTAAGTTTTCTTTTCTTCCAGTTAATATTTTGTGAACATATGTCTGATGTCCAACATCCCAAATTATTTTATCTTCTGGCACATTATATACACTATGTAATGCTATTGTTAATTCAACAACACCTAAATTTGAAGCTAGATGCCCTCCATTTTCTGATACTATTTCTAATATATATTTTCTTATATCTTTTGCTAGTTCTTCTTTTTCTGCTATATTTAGCTTTTTTAAGTCTTCTACTGAATTTATTTTTTCTAACATTTCTACCACCAATTTTAATAATTTGGTTTATTTTATCACATTTTTCAGGTTTTTTAAAGTATTAAGGATAACTTATATGTTAAAAAGTTGGAAAATACTTTTTATTTCCAACTTTTTGTATTAATTACTATTTTTTATCATATATAACCTGTCCCAGATTAACCATTTTTGGTTCAATGGGACCTGTCCCCAATTGACCATTTTCCATCTCTTATCTAGCAAAATATATTGCAATTACTACTAATCCTAATAATACTCTATATATTGCAAATACTTTGAAGCTACCTTTTTGTAGATATTTTAATAAAAATTTGATTACTAGTAATCCTACTAAAAAACTTGATAATACTCCTACTATAAAAGGTATTCCAAATACAAAATCTTTAAATTTATACAATGTTGCGCCTAACACTATTGGTGTTGATAATAGAAATGAATATTTAGCTGTTGATTCTCTGTCAACTCCCATTATTCTACCTGTTGTCATTGTTACGCCTGAACGTGATACTCCTGGTATAAATGCTAATGCTTGTGATATACCTATTATAAATGTTTGCTTAAATGTCATATGCTCATAATCTGTTTTTTTAGGTGCTTTTTTATCAGCAACATATAGAATTATACCCATTACTATTAATGCTCCTGCAATTAATAGTGGCATGTTTAGTGCATCACCTACAAAATAATCTAATAAAAATCCTATTATTCCACCAGGTATTGTAGCTGCAACTAAGTACCAAAACATTTTTCCTTCAAATGTTTTCTTTTTCTTTATTACTTGCTCATATCCTCCTTTTACTAGTTTTATCCAGTCTTTAAAAAAGTATATTACTATTGCAAGTAATGTACCAAAATGTAATGCTACATCAAAACTTTCTGGTATATTCCAGTTAAAAATCCAAGGTATCAAATTTAAATGTGCTGAACTTGATATTGGCAATAGTTCTGTTAGACCTTGAACTACTCCTAATACTAATGCTTGTAAAATTTCATTCATGTTGTAAACCCCTTTCTATCTTTTGCAATTATAAATTAATATCTCTACAGTTTAAATCGTTTTCTTTATCTTCTAATTTTTCTTCTCTATTTTTCTTTTTCATTTGTTCTATATCACTATTGCTCAAGTTTCTTGTTATCTCTGTGGTTTCTTCTAGATGTTCTTTTGCTTTTTGCTCTTTTTCTAACATTTTTTTGTCTTCGTCTTTTTCTTCTAGATTAAATGGTATTGATATTTTAGCTATTATTGGTATAAACATAGGCTCTTTTTTTATTTTAGGCACTATTTTACATGAATCTGCATCTATTGCTGTATTTGCATATCTAATTGCTGTTTCTTTATTTCCTTTCACAAGTTCTATTTTTGCTAGTTCATAATATCCATCTGCAGATAGTTCTTCATCATCAAGTATTTCCATAAAATATTTTTCTGCTTCTTCCATGTCTTTATAGATTAATGCTATTTCTGCTAAGAAGTATTTAGAATGGTATGACAAACTGTTTATCTGTGCTGCTTTTTCATAGCAAATTTTAGCACTCTGGAAGTCGTTAAGCATTGTATAAACTATACCTAAATTGTAGTTTAAGTCATAACTCATAGGATTATATTTTAAAGCATCTTGATAAACATTTACCGCTTCTTTATATAATTCTTTTTTTATTAAAATTTCTCCTAATAATTCTGTAGCTTTATAATATTCTGGCTTTTTATTTAATAAATTAAATAACATTTCTGCTGCTTCGTCTTGCTTTTCTAGTCCATTTAATAGTTCTGCTACTTTAAAATATGAATCATAGTCTTTTTTATTACTGTCTATTGCTAATACATATTCATCTATTGCTTTTCTCATTCCACCTTCTTGTTCATAAATTTGTGCTAACAATTTATGACCTTTATAATTTTCTGGATATTTTGTAACTAAGTCTATTAATGCTTGTTTTGCCTTTTTGTTATTTCCTATTTTTAAATAAATATTTGCTTTTATTAAACTTATAACTTCAAATAATGGCTTTCCCTTTTTAGCTAATAGTATTACAATTAAAGGTATTATTATTGCTAAAATATATTTTACTACAACAAAAAAAAGATTTAGCTTTATTCCAAATAAAACTTCAAAAAAGTTAAGTGCAATTCCTATTACTTGTATTATTAGAATTATTACATAACTAGTATCATTATTTTTTATCATTGAATAAAACATATAAATAAAAAATACTAGAGCAATGATTGCAAAAATTAATTGTTCTGCTTCCATAGTCATTCTCCTTTTCTTCTATATTTTAATAGATTTTTTGTAATTTGTCCAGTATTTTCTAAAATTTTGGTTAATTGGGGACAGGTCCCATTAAACCATTTTTTGTTTAATGGGACCTGCCCTAAACGAACCAATTAACCAAATAGTTTTTCTAATACTATTATAAACATTGCATGTGACCATCCTAGTCCTAATGCCCAGTCTGGTTTTAGTGTACTGTTGTTGACTTGCTCTCCTAGGAAGTAGTGTTTGCCACATGTTTTTACTACAAAGTCAAATGTTTCTTTTGCTTTTTTCTTTTCTCCTGCTTCTAAATAGTATAGTGTCATCCACAAGTTTGCAATTGGCCATGGATTTCCATTTCTGTAATTGTCGTTTTCGAATCTTTGGTATCCTCCTGTATATGTTCTTAAGCTCATGTTTATTCTTTCTACTGTATTTTGTATTTTCTTTTCTTTTGGTTTAAATATATTAAATGGGTATACTGCTCCTAATATACTTACATCCATTTTTTTGTCTTCCGGATTTCTTACATATGATTTTTTTGCTTCATCATATAGATTTTCATTTATATATTTTTTTATTTCGCTTAGCAATTTTTCTAGTTCTTTTTTGTTTTTTTCAATTTTCTCTTCTTTGAGTCTATTGTTTTCGAATTCTGATACATCTTTTCCAAGTATTTTATATATTTTTAGCAGGCTTTCAAATGCTGCATATATACTTGCTAATGAGTATAGATGTATTCCTTCGCACATTTCCCACAAATCATAGCTCACATGATATTTATGTCCTTTGGTTGGGTCGTTGTATTTTTGCTCTATTTCTTCTTTTACTATGTCTTTATCTGTTTCTTCTTTTCCTTCTAAGTTTAACCAGTCTTTTAGATATTTTTTTAGGAAGTTTACTGCTTTTTCACACATTGATAAATTTTCTTTTAGGAATTTTTCGTTTTTTGTGTATTCATAATGTTGATATGTTCCAAATACTACGCTTGCTGTTTCGTCTATTTGATATCCCCAACATGGTGCTAGTTTTCCGTCTGTATAAAATCTTTGTTCCCACATTCCATTTTTACTTTGTGTTTTTTTGCAAAATACTTTATAGAATTTTTCAGCCTCTTTGTTCATATTTAAAATGTCCATTGCTTTTGTTACAAATACGGCATCTCTTGGCCAACAATATGCATATCTTCCGCATTGTGCTCTTTCTTCGTCTATTTCTGGAGATGCTATTACTCCTCCTGTTTCTTCATTTGTTAATAGCGGAAATAGTAATATTGACCTTTTATATATTTCTATTATTTGCTCTTCATAGCTATTTTTTGCTTCTTTTAGGTTTAAACCATTATGTTTTTTTAGGTATTTTTTCCAATATGTTCTTGTGTTTAGATATTCTTTTTCGAAGTCTATTTTTTTAATTCTTTCTATTTCATTTTCAATTTCTGATATATTTTTATTTTCTCCTATTAATATGCATATTTGTATTTCTTTTTTCTCATTTGGGCTTATTTTTCCTATTTTATAGCTTACACTTGAATCCTTTGCCATTCCTATATAATCTTTATCCCAAATTTCTCCCCTTTTGATATTATTTATGCTATCATTTATTTGATGTCTATTTACTTTTGTACCTTTTGCAAATGTTGAAAATGTAAAGTCATGTGCATATTGAAGTATCCCTCCATCTATTAATTTGCAACTTGTCATATTGTTCTCGTCTGATAACAGTTGAGAATGTATATAAAATTCTACGTCTAAATCTATATTTCCTTCATTTAAAAATATATATTTTTTTGCTAATACATTTTCGTTTATTAAACAATAATCTGTTTGTACTATTTTTAAGTTAAAGTAAGTATTTGTTACTTCTGTATTTAATACATTTGTATCTGTGTCATAATACTGCAAATAAGTGTTGTTTATATCGTCATGTAGATATATTAAGTCTGAACTATTTACTTTTACTCCTGTGTGAAAAAAGTCTATATACTGCTTACTGTCTTTTGTTGGGAAATACATTCTTAGTAATTCTCCCTTTCCTGTATATGTTGCAATTATATTTTTATTTCCTATTATTGCTTCATTTAGGTATTTTGTACTCATTTTATTTCTTCCTTCCTATGTATAAATCTATATATTAAATTTTAAATGAAGTTTACTACTGTGCGTAGCCAAAATTGTGATTATTTTTCAAACTTTTATCCTTCTATTACATTTAAAATCTGTTTTTCTAAATCTTTTATCTTTTCGTTTATTCTAAAGATATCTTCATCTCTTAAGTTTGTATTACTTATGTCTTCTTTTACTGCTATTTCCATATCTTTCATTTCTTCTTTTAGCTTTTCTAGTCTTGATATTACTTCTGTTTTTAATGTTACTGGTATCTTTCTTTCTATTGTATGTGTTAAGTTGACTGTATCTTCTAAGTCATATGTTTCTCCAAAGTTTGCTATTGTTACAGGTAAGTTTGTTTCTGTTTCTATTTTTTCTTTTAATACATCTTGTGATTCTTCTTCTCCATGTACTAAAAAGATATGTTTTGGCTTTTTATTAAATGAATTTACAAAATTCATTAATCCTTCTTGATCAGCATGTCCTGAATATCCTTCTATATATTCTATCCTAGCATTTACTGCTATTTCTTCTCCAAATATTTTTACTGTTTTTGCTCCATTTACTATGTTATATCCTAATGTTCCTGGTGCTTGATATCCTACAAATAATATTGTACTTTTTGGATTCCATAAGTTATGTTTTAAATGATGTTTAATTCTTCCTACATCACACATTCCACTTGCTGATATTATTATACTTGGTGTATTATCTGCATTTAGTGCTTTTGATTCTTCTGTTGTCATTGTGAATTTTAACCCTGGGAATTCTAGAGGATTTTCTCCTTTTGATATTTCTGCTTGTGTTTCATCATCAAATAAGTCCATATTTTCTTTAAACACCTCTGTTGCTGATATTGCTAGCGGACTATCTACATATACTGGTGTATTCATTAAGGTTTTATATTTTCTTCTGAATTCTTCGTCTTTTCTTATATCTTTTAATTTATCTATTTCATATAAGATTTCTTGTGTTCTGCCTACTGCAAATGATGGTATTACAACTGTTCCCCCATTGTCTATTGTTTCTGATACAACGTCTAGGAATATTTCTGCTTTATCGTCATTGCGCATATGTAGTCTGCTTCCATATGTTGATTCCATTACTAGATAATCTGTTTCTTCTATCATTGTTGGTTCATTTAATAATGGTATATCATTATTTCCTAAGTCTCCTGAAAATACTGCTTTTGTTTCTTTTCCATTTTCTTTTGCCCATACCTCTATTATACTAGAACCTAACATATGACCTGCATCATTGAATCTTACATGTATTTCTGGTGTTATCTCTATTATTTCATCATATTTTACTGGTTCAAATATTTCTAGACATTGTGTAGCTTCTTCTGCTGTATATATTGGTTCTCTTGGTTTTTCTCCTTTTCTTATTCTCTTTTTATTTTTCCATTCACTTTCTTGTTCTTGTATATGTCCACTATCTGGTAACATTATTGCACACAAATCTTTTGTTGCTTTTTGTGTATATATCTTATTTCTAAATCCTTCTTTATATAGTTTTGGTATTCTTCCTGAATGGTCTATATGTGCATGTGTCAATAACATAAAGTCAATTTCTTGTGGATTAAATTCAAATTCACTATAGTTTTCTTCTTCTAGTTCTGCTTTTCCTTGCCATAATCCGCAGTCTACTAAAAATTTCTTTCCAGCTGCTTCTACTAAATAATTTGAACCTGTAACAGTTCTGGTTGCTCCTAAAAATGTGATTTTCATACTTCCTCCTAACAATTTAATAAAATTTTTTCTATTAAATATATATTATTTTGAGTGAGCTCGTGTGGGGACCGGCTAGCTAGAAAATGTTAAAATTAATTAAATTTTTAATTTAATTAATTTTATACAGTTTCTGCGATGTTGGGACGAACGAAAAATAATATATATTTAATAGTAAAGTGTTAATCAAATAATTCTATTTTTTTGTTAAGTCTATATTCTAGTTCTTTTGCATTAATTTCTTGTTTTGTAGTTATTTCAATTTTTTCTTCAAATAGTTGCTCATCAAATAATTGCAAATAAAATTTTTCTTTTTCTTTAGTTATTTTTAAGTTAACATCCTCTAATTTTATAATTCTTGAATTAAATATATTTTTTAATATTTCATAATTTAATTCTTCGTTTTTTGAGACTATTTTTATAACTTTCATCTCATGAGCTTTTTTTATTAATTCTTTGGTTATTTCTTGTATTTTTTCTTTTAATTTTGCTACCTGCCATATACTTTTTTCGAAGTTATATGGTATTAATAAATAATATCTATATTCATATATTAATTTTGTTATTTCTTGTTTTGTTTTAACATTTTTTATTTTTATTTTGAAACATTCCAAAAATGTTTTTTGTATTTTTAGTAGTAATTCATTTATTTTTTCATCTGTTTCTTTTTTGTTCTCTGTTACTGAATCTAAGTATTTTTGTTTTTGTTTTAGTTCTTTTTCATATTTTATGAAATTTTTTGGTTGTAACTCATTGTTTATTTTTTCAATTTTTTCAAATAATTCTTCTCTTTCTTTTGTCATTATTTCTGATAATACTTTTATGCTAAAAATTTTCTTTTCTATTGATACATTTTCATTTCTTTTTACATATTCTTGTTCTAACTCTTTTTTGTTATTTAGTATTGTATCATATTCTCGTATTTTTTCTGCAATTTTCATTTTTTCTTTTGTTTTTTCTTCTATGAATTTTCCTCTATTTTTTATTACGTCAATTTCTTGCCTTATTTTTTCTTTTTCTTGTATTAATTTTTTTAATTTTTCTTCATCATATTTTCCTTCTAACAATATGGAAATAATTGAAATTTTTTCTGTAAATTCTTTTTCATTTTTATTTCCATAAATCTCTTTAAAAATATTTTTATATTCCTCAAAATAGTCTAAGACAAATTCTGAATTGTTTATCCATTTGTTTAGAAAATTGTATCCTAATAATATTCTTAAATTTTGGTATATCAAATTGTGTGTAACACTTTCTATTTCTCTTGGTATTGTTGTCCAAGAATATCCATTAAAATCTCTTAATGGTTCTACCATATTTATACTATTTCCTACATTTATTAAATCTGATAGTGTTTCGTTTATTATATAGTATTTATCTTTTATAATTTTATCTTGCTTTGCTATTTTACTAATTGCATATAATAATTTTCTTTCTATTGGATAACATTCTATTTCTTTATTTTCTTTATCTATTACAAAAGTTTTTCCTTTTCCTATTTTGTTTTCTTGCTCTTTCATGTTTATTATTTTTATATTGTTACATTTGTTTTGAATTATATATATGTAATTTTTAATATATTCATCTTTACTTTCTATCTCTTGTTTTACTATTTCTACATCTTTATATGCTGCCTCTATTTTATATAAAATGCTAAGGAGAATGCTTTTTGAGTTTCCTGCAAATTCTTTTTCTTCTAATATTGCCTCTAGGTCATTATTATAGTTCCTTTTTACTATTTTTTCTAAAATGTTATCTTTTTTCTTCTGCATCTTTATCTCCTTTCGTATCTTTTCGGGATTTGTCAAATTGCCAATGGGGACGGGGCATTTTGGCAATTTTCATAATTTTTTTATGTACTACACTATAATCCTTTCAAAATTGCCAAAATGCCCCGTCCCCATTGGCAATTTTTGATTTTTAGAGATTTTGAGATACGTCCTCTAATCCCTGCTGTCCCATTTTTAGTTCTTCCCATCTTTCTTTTGACATTAGCACTTCTCTTGGTTTACTTCCTTGGTATCCTGATATTATTCCTCTTTCTTCCATTTGGTCTATTATTCTTCCAGCTCTTGCATATCCTACTTTAAATCTTCTTTGTATAAATGATGTAGATGCTTGTCCTGTTTCTACTACTGTTTCTATTGCATCATTTAAGAATGGATCTACTTCATCTTCTTCTGACTGCTCTTGAGCTAAATCTTTTTCTGACTTATTATTGTTTTCTATACTTTCTAATATGTCTTCACTGTATTTTGCAGTTCCGTTTTTCTTTATAAATGCTACTATCTTTTCTACTTCATCATCAGATACAAATGCTCCTTGTACTCTCAATGGTTTTGGTGCTCCTGATGGGAAATATAACATGTCTCCTTTTCCAAGTAGTTTTTCAGCCCCTATTGTGTCTAATATTGTTCTGGAATCTACTTGTGATGATACTGCAAATGCTATTCTTGATGGTATATTTGCTTTTATTAATCCTGTGATTACATCTACTGATGGTCTTTGTGTTGCTATTACTAAATGCATTCCTGCTGCTCTTGCTTTTTGTGCTAATCTACATATTGCTTCTTCTACATCTTTTGCAGCAACCATCATTAAGTCTGCAAGCTCATCTACTATTATTACTATTTGAGGTAGTTTTGCAAGTCCACCTTCTTTTTCTATTGCTTTGTTATATCCTTTTAAGTCTCTTACGCCTTTAGTTGCAAATTTATTATATCTATCATCCATTTCTTGTACTGCCCAAGCTAATGCTCCTGCAGCTTTTTTAGGGTCTGTTACTACTGGTATTAGCAAATGTGGTATTCCATTATATACTGATAATTCTACTACTTTTGGGTCTACCATTACAAGTTTTACTTCACTTGGTTTTGCATTATATATGATACTACTAATTATTGTATTTATACATACACTTTTTCCTGAACCTGTTGCTCCTGCAATTAATACATGTGGCATTTTTGCTATATCTGCTAGTTCTATTTCTCCTGCTACGTCCCTTCCTAGTGCAACTGTTAGTTTTGATTTATTATTTTTAAATTCATCACTTTCTAATACTTCTCTTAAATGTACTGATTCTTTTTCTTTATTTGGTACTTCTATTCCTACTGCTTGTTTTCCTGGTATTGGTGCTTCAATTCTTATTGTTTCGGCAGCTAAATTTAATGCTATATCATCTGCTAAGTTTGCTATTTTGCTTACTCTTACACCTTCTGCTGGTTTTAGTTCATATCTTGTTATTGCTGGTCCTACTGATACATTTTCTACTTTTGCTGATACCCCAAAACTATATAATGTTTTTTGAAGTTTAGTTGCTGTATCTGTTAGCATTTTTGCTCCACCTTTTATTGCTTTTTTACTTGGTTTACTTAGTAATTCTAATGGTGGATATTCGTAATTTTCATCTTCTACTTCCATTGCATGCTCTAATTGTAATACTTCTTTTGTTTTATCTTCTTTCTTTTCTTCTTCTGTTTTAAAAAGATTATTCTCAATTACATCTGGGTCCATTTTTTCTTGTTGTTTTGGTGACATTTCCTTTGTTAAAGGTATTAAATCATTATTGCCATGGTTATGTTTTCTTAACTTTCCTTTATCCTGTTCTTCTACAATTCTTCCTCCAAAGTTGATTTTGATTTGGTTTTCCATTTCGTCTGTTGCCTTTGCTGTTTCTTGTGCTTGTAATGCCATGGCCCTTTCTTTTGCTCTTTCTTCCCTTTGCTTTTTCCTTTCTTCTCTACTTTCCTGTTCTTCTTCTTTTCTTTGTCTTTTTAGTTCTTGCTTTTCTTCTTTTTTATCTAGTCTTTTATCCATATAGTCGTTTATTATTTCTGATAAATTTATTCCGAATATAAATACTAATAATATTAATGCTACTCCCAAACTTAGAATCATTGCTCCCATTGTTCCTAGAAGATTTACTAATGGTACAGCTATAACTGCTCCTATTGCTCCTCCTCCTGTTCCTGAAGCTCCTAAACTATATGCATCTTTTGCTATTTCAGAAAGTTCTTTATTAGTTGTTAAAGCTCCTGTTGATATTTCAAATGTACACATTAATACTGATATACTTATTATGAATATTGCATATTGGATTATTTTTGAACTTAATCCTTCACCTTCGTCACATGCTATTTTTATTGCTATTGCAAATATTCCTATTGGTAGTACATATTGTATTATCCCCATCATACCACCAAGTATTTCGTTTAGTTTTGCACCTACTACACCTGATTTTGCATATATTAGCACTGCTAATAGAATGCTTATTACTATTAAAATTACCACTGCCATATCTATTCTTGAGGCTCTTTTATTAAGCATTCTTTTTGCTCCTGTATTTCTTTTTTTATATGTTCTTTTTCTTGCCATCTTTTGTCATACTCCTCCAATTTTATTATGCTATAATTGTATATTATTTTTTTATAAAATGCTATAGTTTTGTGAATTTTTTTTGATTTTTATTAAAGTTTTTTACCCGTATTTTATTACTATTTTTTGACTATTTACATAAAGTGTGGTGAAATTAGAGTAGTTTCTTTTATTATTAATTTTAAAAATTGGAGGAAAATACTATGAAAAAAGAAGCATATCGGTTTAAACAAGCAATAAGTTTCCATTTTTATGTACCATTGATTTTAGGAGTTTTCACAGCTATATTGGGTTTAATATCTATTGAACCCACACTAATGAAGACTTACTTCAGTTTCTAATTGTTGTTGCTTCTGGACATTAACTGAAGAAACACTTTGGGGCAGACTTTTATAGTCTGCCCCATTTTTTCTTATTTTAATTCTTTTCTACTATTTTGAACTGTTTTAATTGTATCTTCTAATGAAATTTGCATTAAATTTAAAGCTTGACTCATATTTTTTTCTAAATTTCCTAATGTATCTTTTAATACATTCTCTGTTGATGCCAATAGATTATCTGCATATTCTTTTGTGCCATTTGAAATTTCTCTTGACATCTCATTGGCAGCTTCAATAATTTCTGTTTTTTGGTCATATGCTTTTCTTGTTATTTCGTGTTCATCTACCATGGCAATTATTCTGTTCTCTGCTTCTTTAACGATTCCATCAGCTTCTTTTTGTGCTTCTACTAATATTCTTTGTCTTTCTTCTTTTACCCATTTAGCTTGTTTTAATTCATCTGGAAGTTTTAATCTAATTTCTTTTATTAAATCTAACATTTCCTCTTTTTCAACTAAACTTTTGCTTGAGAATGGTAAATTTCTACTATTTTCTAATAAATCTTCTAATGTGTCTAATAATGTAAAGATTTCCATCGACTTTCTCCTTTCCTGTTTTCTATTAGATTAGTTGCATTTTATCTACTTTTCAGCTGTAAGAAAACAATTTCTGCTCTTCCATATTTTCTTTGGTCTATTATTTCTATATTTAAATTTTCTAATTCGTTTTTTATATTTTCTAATCTGTCTGTTTCTAGTATTATTATACTATCTTTTTTTAGTAAATCCTTTACTATTAATAATTTTATTGCATTAACTGAATAATTTGATTTATATGGTGGATCAATATATATTATATCTAATTTGTTTTCAATTTTATTTTTTATCAGTAGTTCATAATCACACATATATAACTCGGTTTGTTGCTCCATGTGTGTTTTTTCTATATTCTTTTTTATTATTTGTATAGCATTTTTATCTTTATCACATAATATTGCTAATTTAGCACCTCTACTTGCTGCTTCTAACCCTATTGCTCCACTTCCAGAAAATAAATCTAAAAATATGCTATCTTGTATTTTGTTTTGTATTATATTAAATACTGATTCTTTTACTCTATCTAATGTTGGTCTTGTTATTTCATTTCCTTTTAGAGTAAATAAATTAGTTCCTCTCGCTTTCCCACTAATTATTCTCATGTAGATTATACCTCTATGCTATAATTTTATCTTCTTTTTTTTCAATGTCAATACTATTAATAAAACTGTAATATACATTTAACAGTTCTGTAATATTGTTTTTTAATTGTAATAGAAAAACAGTTAAAATAAACATATGTATATTTTAACTGTTTTTCTTTGTCTTAGGTTTAATTTGTAGTTCTTATGTATTTTAAATCTTATGTATTTTTAAATCATTTGTTTAGTTTATAATAAAAAAACTAATTTGCATTAGTTTCTTTATTAACTTCTTTTAGCAATTCTAGCTGAGAAATTAATAATGATTCCATTTTTGCTTTATATATATCAAATTGTTTTTTTATATCATCTACTTCTTTTTGTTTTGCTACTATTTCATTATTTAAGTCGTCTACTTGTTTTTGGGCTGATACTTTGGCTTCTTCTACTATTTGATCTGCTTTTTGTTTTGCTACATTTTTTACTTCTTCTGCAGTTGTTTGAGCCATTACTAATGTGTCTTGTAATGTTGTCTCAATTGCTTTATATTGTACTAAGCTATTGTTTAGCTCTTCTACTTTTGCTCTTAATTCATTAACTTCTTTATAATTCTTAGTATAATCTTCTGTTAATTCATCTAAAAAATCATCAACTTCTTCTACGTTATAGCCATTCATAATTTGTTTTGAAAATCTTTTATTTTCTATATCTAACGGTGTAATCATTTCTTTATCATTCCTTTCTTAAGCGCAACTATAGTTGAGACTTTATTAAATTTATTAGTTTAGATTATTGTTGTTGTTTTTTAGCCAAGAAACAGATAATTTACTTTTCATTTCTTCTCTAGCCATCTCATTTGTAATTTCATAGTTTGAAGGTGCTACTAAGAAAATAGAATTTGATACTTTTTGTATGTATCCATCTAGTGCATAAACTCCACCACTAATAAAATCAACTATTCTTCTAGCTATGTCTTTATTAACATATTCTAAGTTGACAATTACTGATTTTTTTTCTTTTAAAAATGAACATATTTCATCAGATTGTTCAAATGTTGTTGGTTGAGAAATAACCATTTTTATTGCTTGTGTTTGTTGTGGCATACTTACAACTTTGTTATTATTTCTTCTTCCAAATAATTTTTTATCTTCTATTTCTTCTTCATCTTCTCCATAATCATATACGTCCTCATCTTCGTATTCTTCTGGCTCTGCTGAGTCCATACCAAATAAATCCCAAACTTTATTCATTAAAGCTGACATAAAAAAACCTCCTAATTTTTATCTTCACAGTATTTATGCTATAAGTATCTACTTTTTTTTAAAACTTGTCAATACTTTTTAAGAATGTCATATTATTTTAATATTTTTGTAATATAATTGTAATATTTTATTAAAGATGTATATATAATATTTTTAACTTTGACGCTTGAGTGGAATGAAAATTAGAATTCATTTGGCTTTTGAATGAGGAATGTTCACGGTACTCGAGGTACGAGAGGGTCTGAGTGAAAGAGGCTCATGAAAAAGCCTTATGAATTCTTTTTGAATGAAAGGAACAGGAAAAGTTACAAAATATTATATATACATCTTATATTTTTAACATTAGAATTATCTATTCTACCTTACTTAAATCTGGATTTAATATTATCTCATCATATACTGACAATGTTTTTGTTGAACTAATTTGTGATTCTGAAAATCCTAACTCTCTCAATTCTTCTGGGTCATAATTAGACACTATTGAATATCTATCATTTTGATATTCTACTTTTACTAGTATTTTGCTTAAATATCCTGCTCTACTCCTTACTAGATATTTTAACCCGTCTTGTTCTGCAATAGCTTTATTTGGAACTCTTAATCCTGAATGACTCCACCAAATTAAATCAAAAGATATTTTTCTATAGCTTGTTAATTCTTCTATTTGTTTATCTATTTTTAAAATCAATAATATTTCCTCTTCATTTTCTTTTGATATATATGTAATTTCGGCGTCTATTTCTTTATTATTTGGGAGTCTTATTTTAACATTATCTCCTACTTTTGAGTTTTTCGCTTCTTCTGATTTTGATATTGTTGCTATATATGCTTCAAAATTATTTATTATTTTTCCTTCTTCATCACTTGTTGCTATAATTTGACCTGTTTTTAAGTTTAATTCTTCTAAAAATTCTTTACTTAATGTAGAAAAATTATTTGGATTTAGGGTTTCTTCTAATCCATCTACTTTGTATGATACGATTCCACTTTCTGGTGCATTAATATATTCTGCTCCTGAGTTCAATTGGTTTTCTAAATTACTTCTTTTATCTTGTAATTGTTTTAAGTATGACCCTGAATTACTTTTTTCGCCTATTATATTAGCCTTTTTTTCGACTAATTCACTCATTTCTTTTCTATATTCTTCTAATTCAGTTAAATCTGATGTTTTATTTAATAGCTCTACCAATTCGTCTATTTGATTCTCTATTAATTTTACATCTGACTCAAACCCAGATAGTTTAAGAATTGCTTCTTGACTTACCATTGCTTGTTGTATCTCTTCGTCTAGCTTTGCAATTTCCTCTTTTAAATTATCTTCATTTTGACTATAATATCTAAAAATTGCTTCTCCTTTTGCTGCTTTTTCTCCTTCTGCTTTGATTTGTTGTATACCATTTTTATAGTTTTCTCCTTTTACTACTTGTTCATTTCTAATGATGTATCCTATATTTGTTTCTTCTTGGTATACATTTCCTTCTTCAACTGTAAATACATCACTTGGTTGTTTTATTAATAGATATATAGTATAAATTAAATATGTTATTATTAAAATTGATATTATACTTATTATTATTAATTTTTTCTTTTTATTCAATTTGTTCCCTCCAAAATAATGTTTATATTATTTTGCATATCATTTGCACCATCAAGCCATATTGTTTGTTTATTTTTTCTAAACCATGTTAATTGTCTTTTTGCATATCTTCTAGTTTCCATTTTTATTTTTTCTATCATTTCTTCTTTTGTATATTCTCCATTTAGATATGATACAACTTCTTTATATCCGAAGTCCCTGCATTGCAGTTGGAAATTTATTATATTTTTTTAAAATATTTTCCACTTCTTCTATTAGTCCTTTTTCTATCATTTGGTCTACTCTTTTATTTATTCTTTCATATAATACTTGTCTATCCCAATTAATTGCATAAACATAATAATTGTATTCTATTTCTTTTTGTCTTGATTCTATTTCTTGTTGTGTTTTTGTTTTTCCTGTTGCATGATATATTTCTAATATTCTTAATATTCTTTTTTTATCGTTTGGGCTAATTTTCTTTGTCGCTTCTTCATCAATTTTTTTTGCTATTTCATATATTTTTTCTAATCCTTCTTTTTCTACTCTTTTTTCTAATTCTTCTCTATATTTTTTGTCAAATTCAATTTCTTGATATTCTATTCCATATATTAAGCTATCAATATATAAGCCCGTTCCTCCTACAATTATTGGAGTTTTCCCTTTTGATATTATTTCTTTTATTGCTTTTTTTGCATCTCTTGAATAATCTGCTACACTATATCTTTCATCTGGTGATACAAAGTCTATTAAGTAATGTTTTATCCCCTGCATTTCTTCTTTTGTGGGCTTTGCTGTTCCTATGTTCATATCTTTATATATTTGCATTGAATCTGCTGATATTATTTCTCCATCTATTTTTTTTGCAAGTTCTATTGATAAATTTGTTTTTCCAGATGCTGTTGGGCCACAAATTACTATAACTTTTGGTTTAAACATGTTTTACTCCTTACTTCTCACATCACATATCACATTTCTCATATCGCACTTCTGGCATCTAAAATTTGTAAAATTCCTTCTTGTGTACTTTTTACATATCCTATTTCAAATATTAATATTACAACTATTATAATAATGAATATAATAAGCCTCTTTTTTAATCCTTTTTTATCTATTTCTTCTTCATTTATTTTGTCAAATGTTTTAGCTACATATGGAATTAAAATACAACCATTTATTCCAGTAAACAATATTGTTAATGTATTTTGCATCATTTGCTTTATTTCATCATTTGGATATTCAATATTTCCTCTTGAAATTAGGATAATTATATATGTAAATATGTATGTTGCTATTAAACCTATTATAATATATATTATTTTTTTAGGTTTTTCTAGGTTACCTAAGTTTTTCCAACTCCAAATTATTAGTATTAGATATATTATTATTGTTGCTATGATTATAAATGTTTCCATTATTGTTTATCCTCTTTCTTTTATGAAGTTATTTTCTTGCAAATTTTCTTTCTATATCATATTGTGTCATTTTTATTGCTGTTGGTCTTCCATGTGGGCAAGTAAATGGGTTAGGTAGTTGCAATAATTTATCTATTAAGCTTTCCACTTCTTCTTTTGTTAATACCATATTTGCTTTTACTGCCGCTTTACATGCCACTGTTGCAATAAATTTTTCTTCTTTTTCTTGTTTTGCTGTTCTTGCAACAGTATTTATTTCATCTAATGTTTCTAAAAATAAGTCTTTTGTATCTAAATCTAGACATACTGTTGGAACTCCTGTTAATTTTATTGTGTTCTCTCCAAATTCTTCTAACATAAATCCTGCTTTTTCAAACATATCTATATTATCTTTTGCAATATCCATTTCTTTATGTGTTAATGTTATTATGTCTGGTAGTAAAAGCAGTTGTGAGTCTTTTGTTCCTTCACTATAATAATTTTTCTTTACCTTTTCGTACATAATTCTTTCATGTGCTGCGTGTTGGTCTATTATGTACATTTCTTTGTTCATTTCTATAATTATATATGTATTGAATATAATTCCAATAAATTTATATGTTGGAAGTTTATATTCTTCAATATTTTCGAAAAGAGTGGCATTATCTTTTATTATATCTACTGCATTTATTTTGCTTTCTTCTTCTTTACTTTCATCATTTTTTTCTTTTATAGGTTTTGTTTTAAATAGTTTTTGATACATCTCATCAAAGTCAACTGGTTCTTGGAATGAGTTGTTTTCTAGCTCTACTATTTTTTCCTTAATTTCTTCTAATTGTTTTATTTTTTCATCTGTTTCTTGTTCTTTTATATCTTCTTTTTCTTCGTTATTTTCCTGATTTTCAACTATTATATTTGCATTGTCTTCTGATGTTTTTTCTTCTTGTTCTACCTGTTCATAACTTTGTTGTGGATTTTCATTATTTTCAGTATCTTTTGGTTTATCTTCTTCTGTTTCCTGTGTTTCTGTATTTTCTATTTTTTCTTGATTTTCTTTTTCTATTTTTTTGCTTTCTTCATTTTTTATCATATTTATATAGTTTTCATTTACTTTTATTTTTGGGTCTTGTTCTATTTCTTTCTTTAAATTATCTTGAAGATTTTTTAATTTTTGCAAAATATCTGCTGTATTCACAGGTTGTCCTGGCTTTATATTTGTTTTATGTTCTAAATTTCTTGCTTTATATACTTGTTCTATTACATTTTCTTCCTTTTCTTCATCTTTATTTGTATTTGTTTTTATTTTGCTTTCTTCTTCTATGTATTCATTTATTTTTTTATTACTTATATTTCTTCTAGCAAAAAAGTTTTCGTTTGATGTTTCTTCTTCTCTTTGAGTATCAGATACTAAATCTGATTTTAACAATGTGTCTTTTATTGCGTGGTATATTGCTTGGAAGATTTTGCTTTCTTCTTCAAATCTTACTTCTAATTTTGCTGGATGTACATTTACATCTACTTTTGCTGGATTCATTTCTATATCTAATACTACAAATCCGAATTTTCCAATTGGTATCATACCTTTATATGCTTGCTCTGTTGCTGCTGATAATGTTTTGTCTTTAATATATCTTTTATTTACAAAAAACAATTGGTTTGACCTATTTGACCTTGCTATTTCTGGCTTTCCTACTACTCCTTGTACTTTTATGTCCTCATATTGATAATCTACTGGCAATACATTGTCTGATATGTCTTTTCCGTATATACTATATATTACTGTTTTTATATCTCCATTTCCATTTGTTTGTATTACTGTTTTTCCTGTGTTTATTAATTTTATTGCTATTTCTGGATGTATTAATGCTATTCTTGTTATTGCATCTTCTATATACCCTGATTCTGTATAATCTTTTTTTAGAAATTTGTATCTTACTGGTGTATTAAAAAATAGATTTTTGACTGTTATGCTTGTCCCTGTTGGGCATCCAGCTTCTTCTTTTTCTAATATATTTCCGCCTTCTACTACTACTCTATATCCAATTTCTTGGTATTGTGTTTTTGATACCATTTCTACATTTGCTATTGCTGCTATACTTGCTAAAGCCTCTCCTCTGAATCCCATTGACATTACTGTGTTTAGGTCATCTGCACTTCTTATTTTACTTGTTGCGTGTCTTTCAAATGCTATTTCCATATCATCTTGTGCTATTCCTTTTCCATTATCTGTTACTTTTATGTATGATATTCCTCCGTTTTTTATTTCTACTGTTATGTTTTTTGCTCCTGCATCTATTGAGTTTTCTACCATTTCTTTGATTACTGATGCTGGTCTTTCTATTACTTCTCCAGCTGCTATTTTGTTTATAGTTAAATCATCTAATAATACAATATTACCCATTTAAAATTCCTCCATTATTCTTTGCGTCATTATTATATCATTATTTTAAAATTTTTGTATAGTATTTTAAATAAAAAACTTTGTTACAATTTACAATTCATAGCTCAAAATAACAACTGCTTTCAAAAGTTTAATTCATATTTTATCTCGTTCGTCCCAACTGCATAACAAGCTGTAAACAAAATTTACTTACGAAAATTTTGTAACAGCTTATAATTT
>CAWVFT010000073.1:0-22182 GCA_963928635.1 Bacillota bacterium
GTTTTGAAAATGGATACTCAGAAGATATTTTGATTATAGCACAAAATACATTATATTTCTCAATAATAATGCCTATATTTGAAAAAATAAAATTTAATCAAATAGCTATAAAAAAACTATTATTAATAATACCATTAATAATAATATTACCAATGATTTTTTATAAAAATTTTTACTTAGAAATATTAGTAGATAGCTTTTTAGGAATTTTGTTTGCACTATCATTATATATAATATATATAGATAATGATGATAAAAAATTCAAATATTTATTATTAACATCATATGTTTTAGCACTATGCTTAACAAAAACAACAGGTATAGTATTAGGAATATTAGTATTAATAATTGAAATAATAAATTCTATTAGAAAAAAGCAGACTCAAAATAAAAAATGGCTTGTAGTAATGCTAATGATAATAATTATTTTAGTAGGTAGTTGGTATGTAAAATTAGGAATAGAAAAAGGAAATACAAATTGGGATTTTCAGAAAATATATGAAAAAAATAATCTTCAAGAAGAAAATGAACATATAATACAAAAGTATTGCAGAGCTTTTTTGCTAGGAAATGGAGAAATAACAGAAAAAGACATAAGTCCAGTTCTTACTATTTTATTATATATAAGTAGTACATTGATTATATATAAAATGCTAAAAAAATCAAAACAAGAAGATTTTAAATATATTTCTATAGCAATGATAATAGCAATATTAATATATTTTATAGGAACATTATGGATGTATTTAAAAATATTTGAACCCAGAGAAGCAGGAATATTAGCCAGTTATGAAAGGTATATATCAACAATATTATTAGCAGGATTCGAACTAAATATACTAGTCTTATGCAATACAATAAAAATAAATAAGACAATAATAATTACGATAATAACATTATTATTATTGTTTATTCCTTATGAAAACATAGTAAGAAAATATAGGAATAATTACACATATGAAAACTTAATATTATCAGAAAGAATAGAATACGAGGAGATATTAAAATATAAAGAGAAGTTTAATAATAATGATAAAATATACTATATTTCTACTAGTGGGTTTGATAACAAATATGCTATTAAATTTACTAAATATTTACTTATGCCAATAAATATAGGGAATGAAAACCTCAGCAAAATTCGGAACTCCGAAAAATTTAAGCGAAGAATTGTTAAACGGAAATTATACATATGTATATATTTATAAGATTAGTGAGAATTTTAAAAATATATATAAAGAACTTTTTAAAAACGAAATAAAAGACAAAACATTATACAAAATAAATCCAGACAATTTATTAGAAGAAGTGGTGATGTGATGACAATATTAATTATATTAATATACATAATATTTTGCAGTGCTTCAATAAATTTGATATTAAAGGTAGAACAGGAAGAGGCTATATTAATAGCCTTTTTAGGCACATTCTTATTAGTATATGTATTAGGGATTTTTAATTTACTATTTATATCTACATGGATTTTATTAATATTATTAATCTTTTCTATGGTTTTTGTTATATGTAAATTAATAAAGGAAAAAGATAGAAGAAAAATAATAAAAAGGATGCTTACATTACCAGCCATTATATATTATATATTATTAATAGGAATATATATTTTCTGTCAAAAACTAAATTTTATATATTATGACGAGTTCATGTTTTGGGGAACAAACGTAAAAAACATGTTTATTCAGAATACACTTTGGGCAAATGAATTAATTGATGGAGTGCACCTTGTGTATCCTCCATATATGGGAATAATAGAATACATTTTTTGCAAAACAAATGGAAATTTTGATGAAGGAATGTGTTATTTCGCAATAATCAGTACAATGTTAACATTAATAACAGTAACACTTAAAAATGAAAGTTATTCAGTAAAGTCATTAATTAAAATAATCATAACATATATATTTTCATATATAATAATAGTTTTATTTATGTTTGATATAGCAAACTTAAGTGTAGACTGTATATTGGGTATAACTTTTGCAGTTTCTTTATATTACACGTATACATTAAAAAGAAAAAAAGAATATGTATTATGGTTCATATTATTAATAGTATTAACATTGATAAAAACAAATGGAATACTATTTTCAGGAATCTTAATAATGCAATTATTTTTACAAAAAATAATATTTTTAATTAAAAACAGAAAAGACTTAAAAATAAAAAAGATATTAATAAAAATATTACCAATTATAACAGGAGCTATAATAGTAATATTAACTTATTTTTCTTGGAATATATATTATACAACAAATGGCAAAAAAATAGATGATAGACATGATAAAAATAATGTTGATAACATAAGCATAACAGAATTATTCAAAGCTATTTTTTATGACGAAGGAGAAAATCTTAATGCAGATAATATAGTGATTTATAATAATTTTAAGCAAGCATTATTTGAGAAAAGAATAATAAGAAAATATAATTTTAACACGACGATATCTATTCTAACAATCATAAATATAATTTATATAATAAATTTAATAATAAGTAAACAAAAAAATAAAAATATTCCATATATACTTTCAATTAATATAGGATTTATATTATATATATTATCAAATTTATGCTTATTTATGTTTGTGTTTATTAAATACCAAGGATACACATTAATGGGATTCGAAAGATATATTCAAACATATATGATAGCAATGATACTAAGCTTTCTATATATTTTTTTAATTAAATTTAATTTTAAAAAAAATATAATAACTATATTAATTTTAGTGTTATTATCAACAGGTTTAAATTCAATAATGTTAAATCCATATGAGCGAAGAATAGCATTTAATGAAAAAACAGAAGAGAAAGCAGAATATTTAACAAAAAATGCAAAAGAAGATGAAAAAGTATTTTTAATAGATCAAAAGGAAGACTATGGACAAGAATTTCAAAAAATTAGATATTTAATTACACCTATAAAAACAAATTTATTATATGAATGGAATTTGGGAAAAGAAAAAAATAATATTTATTATAGATTAGTAATAACTCCTAAAAAGTTAATTGAAAAATTAAAAAATGAAAATTATGACTATATTTATATAATTGATGTAACACAAGAATTTTTAGCTGATTATCAAGAAAGTATAGATAAAGAAGCATATAAGAAATTAGAAAACAACGCAATATCATTAGATTATGGGGGAAATATAATTAGTTCAACAACAAAACATGGAATATTATTAAAGTTAGATAAAGAACAAAACCTATTAAAATTAGCGGAATAGGAAATTAAACTAAAAACGAAAACGATAAAAGGAATGAAACAAAATATGGAAAGAAAAGTAAGTATAATAATACCAGCATATAATCCGAATGAAGAATTAGAAAATCTAGTATATGAATTAGAAAACAATAATTATACAAATATAATTATAATAAACGATGGTTCTAAAAAAGTAAATCAAAAATATTTTGATTTTATAGAAAAAAAAGATAATAGAATAAAATATATAGAAAATACAAAAAATGAAGGCAAAGGAAAAGCATTAAAAAAAGGAATGGAATATTATTTAAAACATAACAAAAACTTAAAAGGAATAATATTAGCAGATGCAGATGGACAACACTCTATAAAAAGTATAAACGAAATCTATAAGGAATTCTTAAAAGAAGATATTATAATACTAGGAAATAGAAGTTTTAGAGATAAAAATGTACCATTTAAAAGTAAAATAGGAAATAAAACAATAAATTGGCTAATAACTAGAAAGACCAACAAAAATATAAAAGACTCTCAGACAGGACTTAGAGCAATACCAAATAAACACATAAAAGAAATTAGCAAAATAAAAGGAAATAGATTTGAATATGAAACAAATATGATTATATATATTTTGCAAAACTATCTCCAATATAAAGAAGTAAGCATAGAAACTATATATATAAATAAAAACAAGCATACTAATTTTAAAAAAATAAAAGATAGTATAAATATAATATCGAGTATAATAAAAAATTTATAAAGAATTAACTTCAGTTAAAATCAGACAAACAAATATAATAAACGAGGTGTTCAGATGGAAGAAAAAATGAAAGAAATAACAATACTAATACCAGCATTAAACGAAGAAAAGACCATAGAGATAGTAATAAAAAAAGCGGAAGAATGGTTAAAGAAAAATAAAATAGAAGGAGAAATACTAGTAGCAAATAATAACAGTACAGACAAAACAAAAGAAATCGCAGAAAAAAATGGTGCAAGAGTTATAAATGTAATAGAAAAAGGGTATGGAAATGCACTAATAAAAGGAATAAAAGAGGCAAAAGGAAAATACATCATAATGGGAGATGCAGACGACAGTTACAATTTTTTAGAGTTAGACGATTTTTATACAGAACTAAAAAATGGATATGATTTAGTAATGGGAAATAGATTTAATAGTATAGAAAAAGGAGCAATGAAATGGACACATAGATATATAGGAACACCAATATTATCATATATAGTAAGAGAAAAATACAAAGTAGAAATAAAAGACATAAATTGTGGATTAAGAGGTTTTTCAAGAGAAAAAATTGAAAATTTAAATTTAAGATGTGAAGGAATGGAATTTGCAAGCGAAATGATAATAAAGGCAAAATTAGCAAATTTAAAGATAAAAGAAGTACCAATTAAATTTTATAAAAACAAAAGAGGAAAAAGTTCACATCTACATACTATAAGAGATGGTATAAGACATTTTAAAATAATATTATGTGAGAAAGGAGAAATAGAGAAAAAATAAAGCAAACAAACCAAAAAATATAAAAAACCCTTGTACTTTTTACAAAAAATAGATATAATGTAGACACAAAGAGGAGGTTATAAAATGACATTTATTGAACAAATAAAAGAAAGGGCAAGAAAAGATATTAAAACTATAGTGCTTCCAGAAGCGACAGATATTAGAACATTAAAAGCAACAGAAAAAGTATTAAAAGAGAAGTACGCAAAAATAATATTAATAGGAAACGAAGAAGAAATAAAAAAACAAGCAAAAACTAATAACATAAGTATTGAAGGTGCAAATATTGTTAATCCAAAAAATTCTAAATTGTATAATAAATATGTTGATTTACTATACAATTTAAGAAAAGAAAAAGGAATGACAATAGAAAAAGCAAAAGAAATAGTCTTAGATGAAGTATATTTTGGAATGCTAATGTTAAAAGATGAAGAAGCAAATGTTGATGGATTAGTATCAGGAGCCATACATTCTACATCAGATACATTAAGACCAGCATTACAAATATTAAAAACATCACCAAATACTAAATTAGTTTCTGCTTTTTTTGTTATGGTAGTACCAGAATGCACATATGGAAAAGATGGTGTATTTATATTTGCAGATAGTGGTTTAAATGCAAATCCAACTGCAGATGAATTATCAGAAATTGCAATATCTTCAGCAAAAAGTTTTAAGCAATTAATAGGAGATGAGCCAAAAGTAGCAATGCTCTCATATTCAACATATGGAAGCGCACCTGAATCTGATTTAACTAAAAAAATGATAGAAGCAACAAAAATAACAAAGGAAAAAGCACCAGATTTATTGATAGATGGAGAATTACAATTAGATGCAGCAATAATACCAGAGATAGCAGAATCAAAAGCAAAAGGAAGTCCACTAAAAGGAGAAGCAAATATATTAATTTTTCCAAATTTGGATGCAGGAAACATAGGATATAAATTAGTACAAAGACTTGCAAAGGCAGAGGCATATGGCCCTTTATGCCAAGGAATTGCAAAACCAGTAAATGATTTATCAAGAGGATGCAATAGTGATGACATAGCAGGAGTTATCGCAATAACAGCAGTTCAAGCACAACATAGGGATTAGGGGACGGTACTTAAAATCCCTATATATAGGGATTCTGGGGACAGATCTCAAAAAATATAAAGTAAAAGTTATGAACAGCTAATCAATTGAGGTTCATAGCAAAAGGAGGAAATATGAAAATTTTAGTATTAAACACAGGAAGTTCATCATTAAAATATCAAGTAATTGATATGGAAAAAGAGGAAACATTAGCAAAAGGAAATTTTGAAAGAATCGGACAAATAAATTCTTTTTTAACACATAAGATAAATGGAGAAAAACACAAATTTGAGCATTATGCAAAAAATCATGAACAAGCAATAGAATTTGTAATAAGCAGATTAGTTAATCCACATTATGGAGTATTAAAAGACCTATCAGAATTAACAGCAATAGGACATAGAGTTGTACATGGAGGAGAAAAATTCTCTAAGCCGACATTAATAACAGACGAAGTTATAGAAGAAATAGAAGACTGTAGTGAATTAGCACCATTACATAATCCAGCTGCGGTACTAGGAATAAAAGCATGTAAAACAATTATGCCAGATATAAAAATGGTAGCAGTATTTGATACATCTTTCCACCAGACAATACCACAAGAAAGATATATATATCCAATACCATATGAATACTATAAAAAATATGGAATAAGAAAATATGGATTTCATGGAACATCACATCAATACGTAGCCGAAAGAGTAGCAAAATTAATGAATAAAGATATTAAAGATTTAAAAATTGTAAATTGTCACTTAGGACAAGGTGCAAGTGTATGTGCAATTAAAGAGGGGAAATCAGTAGAAACAAGTATGGGATTAACACCACTTGGAGGAATACCTATGGGAACAAGAAGTGGAGATTTAGACCCATCTGTTGTAACATATTTAATGAAAAAAGAAGGCTTAACACCAGACGAAATGGAATATATACTAAATAAACAGTCAGGAGTTTATGGAGTTTCAGGAGTATCAGTTGATTTTAGAGACATAGAAGCAGATGCAGCAGCTGGAGGACATCATGCAAAATTAGCATTAGACAATTATCATTATTTAGTAGCTTGTTATGTAGCAAGATGTGTTGTTGCAATGAATGGAATAGATGTATTAACATTCACAGCAGGAGTAGGAGAAAGAGGTCAAGACTCAAGAGAAGCAATTTGCGATTATTTAGAATACTTTGGAGTAAAAATAGACAAAGAATTTAACCAAACAATAAAAGGAGACGAAGCAGAAATATCAGCAAAAGATGCAAAAGTAAGAACATTTGTAATACCAACAGATGAAGAATTAATGATAGCAAGACAAACAAAGAAAATAGTAGAAGGGATTTAGGGACGGATCTTAAAATCCCTCTTTCATATATAATTTGAAATTTAATTTTAACTTGAAAGGAGAAAATATAGAAATGAAAATACTAGTTTTAAACTGTGGAAGTTCATCACTAAAATATCAATTAATAAACATGGAAACAGAAGAAGTATTAGCTTCTGGAAAATACGAAAGAATAGGAGAAAAAGAAGCCTTTATAACACATAAAGTAAATGGAAAAAAAATAAAAATAGAAAACCCAGCATATAACCATACAGAAGCTATAGAATTTACATTAAAACAATTAACAAATCAAGAATACAAAGTAATAGATAGCTTAGATGAAATAAATGCAATAGGGCATAGATTAGTACATGGAGGAGAAAAAATATCTGAATCAGTTGTTATAGATGACAAAGTAGAAGAAGTATTAAAAGAGTATACAGATTTAGCACCATTACATAATCCAGCATGTATATTAGGAATAGAAGCATGTAAACAAGTAATGCCAGATAAACCAATGGTAGGAGTTTTTGATACAGCATTCCATGCAAGTATACCAAAAGAAAAATACATTTATCCAATACCATATGAATACTACAAAAAATATAGTGTAAGAAAATATGGATTCCATGGAACGTCACATATGTTTGTATCAAAAAGATTAGCAGAAATAGAGAATATGTCATTAGAAGGAACAAAAATTGTTACATGCCATTTAGGACAAGGCTCTAGCATATGTGCAATAAAAGATGGGAAATCAATAGATACAAGTATGGGATTAACACCACTTGGAGGAATACCAATGGTAACAAGATGTGGAGATTTAGATCCATCTGTTGTAACATATTTAATGAAAAAGGACAATTTAACACCAAGTGAAATGGAAGATATATTAAACAAAAAATCAGGATTAACAGGAATTTCAGGATTAGCTCCAGACTTTAGAGAAATTGAAGATGCATCAAATACAGATAACGAAAAAGCTAAAATTGCAGTTGATGAATTTAATTATGCAATTGCATCATACATAGCAAAATATGCAGTAGCAATGAATGGAATAGACTATATTATATTTACTGGGGGAGTAGGAGAAAACCAAATAAATATAAGAAAAGGTATTTGCGAAAAATTAGAATTTATGGGAGTAAAATTAGATTTAGATGCTAATAATATGAGAGGAGAAGAAAAGGTAATTTCTAGCCTAGACTCTAAAATAAAAGTATATGTAATACCAACAAACGAAGAATTAATGATAGCAAAAGAAACAGTAAGATTAATTAATAAATAAAAGGAGGATTTCAAGTGGCAAAAATATTAGAAGATATATCAAGAACTTTTAATGAATTTTTATTATTACCAAACTTAACAGATGAAAGATGCATACCAAGTAAGGTATCACTTAAAACACCACTAGTAAAATTCAAAAAAGGAGAAGAAGCAAAATATTATGCAAATGTACCAATGGTATCTGCAATAATGCAATCAGTATCTGGAGAAGAGATGGGAATTGCACTTGCAAGAGAAGGTGGAGTAGCATTTATATATGGCTCACAATCTATAGAATCACAGGCTAAAATGGTAAGACATGTCAAAAAACATAAAGCAGGATTTATAGTAAGTGATTCAAATGTAAAATCTGGAACACCATTAAAAGATGTAATAGAATTAGTAAAAGAAACAGGTCATTCTACTGTAATGATTACAGAAGACGGGACAGCAAACGGAAAATTCATAGGACTAGTAACAGATAAAGACTATCGCATATCAAGAGATGATATGAATGCACCAATTGACAATTTTATGACACCAAAAGAAAAAGCAGTATGGGCAAAAGAAGGAATAACATTATCTGAAGCAAATGATGTTATATGGGAAAATAAAATTGCATGTTTACCAATATTAACAAAAGAAGGAAATCTTAAATACTTAGTATTTAGAAAAGATTATGAAGAAAGAAAAAATAATCCAAATTCTTTGTTAGATGAAAATAAAAGATATATTGTAGGAGCGGGAATCAATACAAGAGATTATGAAGAAAGAATTCCAGCATTAGTAGAAGCTGGAGTTGATTTAATATGTATGGATTCATCTGATGGATATTCAGTATGGCAAAAAAATACAATTGATTATGTAAGAAAAAAATATGGAGATACTGTTAAAATTGGAGCTGGAAATGTAGTTGACAAAGAAGGGTTTAGATATTTAGCTGAAGCAGGAGCAGACTTTATAAAAGTTGGAGTAGGTGGAGGCTCTATCTGCATAACAAGAGAAACAAAAGGAATTGGTAGAGGACAAGCATCAGCACTAATAGATGTAGTAGCTGCTCGTGATGAATATTTCAAAGAAACAGGTGTGTATATACCTGTATGCTCAGATGGAGGAATAGTACATGATCATCATATAACAATTGCATTAGCATTAGGAGCAGATTTTGTAATGATGGGTAGATATTTTGCTAGATTTGATGAAAGCCCAACAAGAGTAGTTAAAAAGGGAAATGGCTATGTAAAAGAATATTGGGGAGAAGGCTCAAATAGAGCAAGAAACTGGCAAAGATATGATATGGGAGGAGATAAAAAGCTTTCATTTGAAGAAGGTGTTGACTCATATATTCCATATGCAGGAAAGTTAAAAGATAATTTAGAAATAACAGTAGCTAAAATAAAATCAACGATGTGTAATTGTGGAAGTGTCACAATACCAGAGTTTCATGAAAAAGCTAGACTAACATTGGTATCAGATGTCAGTATTTCAGAGGGAAGTGCACATGATGTCATACTAAAAGAAGTAGATAATCAGTATAAATAATAAAATTATTAATATTAGGTGAGCTCCCTTATATATTAAAAATCCATTCCTTACTGGTCGGACATATCATATAAGGTAATTGGTAATACATTCATAATATGAGCAGTTGCGCTGGACTGGTCTACATGAATTGGCATCCTCCCAAACTGCGCGTCATTCCTTTTTAATATATAAGGGAGCCAACCTATATTATATAATTATATAAGGAGAATAATAATGGAAACGAAAGTTGATATACTGCTTGCAACATATAAAACAAATATAGAATATTTAAAAAAACAAATAGATAGCATACTAAACCAAACATTTGAAAATATAAGATTAATCATAAGTGATGACAACTCAAATGAAATAAAATTAAAAGAAATATTAGAAGAATATGCTAAAAAAGATAAAAGAATAGAACTATATTTTCAAGAAAAAAATTTAGGATATATTAAAAACTTTGAATTTTTACTAAAAAAATCAACAGCTGAATACATAATGTTTAGTGATCATGATGACATCTGGTATCCTAATAAAGTAGAAGAAAGCTTAAAAGAAATAGAACTAACAGGAGCAGATTTAGTGTATGTAAACTGTAAACAAATAGATAAAGATGGAAAAGTAATACATAAAAATTATTTCAAATACAAAAATATGCCATTAATAAATGGGAAAAACAAGCTAGCCATATCTAGATATGTAGGAATAGGATGTTCACAAATATTTACAAAAGATGTAAAAGATAAAATGTTGCCATTTACAGATAATGTTATGGCACATGACTGGCTAGCAGGTTTTATAGCAAATGAAAACAGAGGCATAGCATATATAGATAAGCCATTATTTGATTACAGACTGCACGAAACAAATGTATTTGGTGGAAGAAATCTTACCCAAAATACTAATAGATGGAAAGAAAAAAATGGAAAAACATATAAAAGCTATTTAAAATATAGAAAAGAAGATGTAATAGATAAAGCATATTTAAATGGAGCTAAAATGTGTTTAGACTACTGCAAATTAGAAAAGAATAAAGAATTTATAAAAAAACTTATCAAGTATTATGAAAATATAGAAAAGTCAAAATATATAAATTTTCACATAATAAAATATTTTAAATTTTTGGGTGGCAGTAATTTATTAAAAAAAGAAATAAAAGAACTTATAATTTTTCATTTGCCAATTTTAGGGTATCTAATATTTAGAAACTAGCCAGTTTTTACACTAGCTAATCATAAAAATAATATAGAATAATGTTCAAAAAAGGTGTAACCAAATTAATTCTAAATGGTAATAATATTAGGGAGGTGTTTTCAAAATGAAAGCAAAAATTATATGCACTATTATAGTAATAATGCTATTAAGTTTAATTGTAGGTATATTTATTCAAAAAATTGAAGCAGCAACACCAACAATGATATGGGTAGATGGACCAACACAAAATTCTACACAAAAAAGGAGTCTAAAAGTATATGGTTGGATATTATCACAGGAAAAAGATAAAACAACCAAATTTTATCTTGACAATAAAGAAATAACAGATCAAATAACATTTTTTGCAAGAGAAGATGTATTTAATTCTATAAAAGGATATGGAACAAAATCAAGTAATCCAAAACCAGGATACGAAGGAATTATAGATATATCAAATCTCAAAGATGGCAAACATAATTTAGAAATAAAAGTCTTAAACAAAAGCAAACAAACGATTTCAAGTAAAAAAATCAATTTTAATGTAAAAAAATATGATACATTACTTCAATATGATACACCAACAGAAAATGCAAATATAAAGAAAAGCTTCACAGTACAAGGCTGGGTACTAAGCGAAGATTCAGAAGCAACAGTAGAAGTACAATTTAATGGAAAAACATATAAACCAGAAAGACAAACAAGAACAGATGTATTTAAAGTAGTAAGCGGATTTGGAGGAACTACAACAAATAAAAAGCCAGGATATAAAATAAACATAGACACATCAAATATGAAAGATGGGAAACATGATGTAAAAGTAATAGTAAAATCGAGAACGGGGGAAACCCTAGCACAACAGAGTAGAAAAGTAGAAATAAGAAAATATGCAACATTGCTACAATATGACACACCAACAAAAAATGCAAACATAAAGAAAAGTTTCACAGTACAAGGCTGGGTATTAAGTGAAGATTCAGAAGCAACAGTAGAAATCCAATTTAATGGAAAAACATATAAGCCAGAAAGACAAGTAAGAAATGATGTGTTCAAAGTAGTGAGTGGATTTGGAGGAAAAACAACTAATAAAACTCCAGGATACAGAATTACAATTAATACAGAAAAAGTAAAAGATGGAACACATGCAGTAAAAGTAATAGTAAAATCAAGAACAGGAGAAGTACTTGCACAACAAACAAGAAATATAGTTGTTAAAAAATATGATACATTAATACAATTAGATACACCTGCTACAAACGCAACAGTAAAAACGAGTTTTACAGTGCAAGGCTGGGTATTAAGTGAAGATTCAGAAGCAACAGTAGAAATCCAATTTAATGGAAAAACATATAAGCCAGAAAGACAAGTAAGGGCAGACGTATTTAAGGTTGTAAGCGGATATGGAGGAACAGTAAAAAACAAGACACCAGGATATAAAATGACTTTAAATACAAAAGACATAAAAGATGGAGAAAATAGTATAAAAATCATAGTAAAATCTGGTACAGGCGAAACTATTGCTGAACAAAAAAGAAATTTCAAAATAAAGAAATATACAGGAATAATTACAATAGACTATCCACAAGCAGGAAGTAACCATAAAGAAAGCAATTTGCTTATCCAAGGATGGAACTTATCATCACAATCTGACAGAAGAGTAGAAGTATATATCAATAATACAAATATTACAGACAAAGTAAAAACATACTCTAGAAATGATGCAGTAGAAGCAATGAAAGGTAAAGGATATGGAGATGCAAGTACAAATAAAAATGCAGGCTTTAGTGCAAATATAAATATAAGCAACTATTCAAAAGGAGATTATACTTTAAAAGTTAGAGTAATATCCAATGCAACAAATGATGTTATAGTTGAAAAAAGCATAACATTTGGAATAAAAAAACTAGATTATGAAGTAGGAACATTTGGATACTCTGGACTTAAAGTTAAAGGAGATAGTAGAGGACAAAATCTTAAATATTATAAAATAGGAAATGGACCAAATGTATTTTTTGCAGTATTTACAATACATGGATTTGAAGATAATTTTGGAAGAGATGGTACAGAAATTTCAGTAATAGCAGAAAACTTTGTTAACAGACTACTAACAGACCAAGATACTTCATTATTAAATAAATGGACAATTTATGTATTCCCAGATGTAAATACTGATGGAAGAAATTATGGATATACAAATAATGGACCAGGAAGAACAACGATGACAAGTGCATCTTCAAACAAAGGTGTAGATTTAAATAGATGTTGGTCAACAAGCTTTGTACCATTATATAATAGCAGAAACTATACAGGCTCACAACCATTTTTAGCATATGAATCAAGATACTTAAGAGACTTTTTATTAAGTAAAAGAGCTACAAATGGTCAAACAATATTGGTTGACTTACATGGTTGGTTAACACAAGTAATTGGCGATGAGGGAATTTGTAATTATTACAAACAACAGCTACCATCTTGTAAATATACTTCAAGTTATGGAAAAGGATATTTAATAAACTGGGCAAGAGAAAATTTAGGAGCAAATGGAAGAACTGCAAGGTCAGCATTAATTGAATTGCCAGACATAGGGGCAAATGGTAAAAAGATTAAGAGCCATCAAGATGTAGTAAATTCAAAATATTCAGAGAAATATATCAATGCCACTTTAAATATGCTAAGAGGAATAGTATAGATTAAAGAATTTAATCATTTCTAAGTGTAAATATGTGCCTCAAAGAAGGGATGAGATTAATAATGAATAAAAAGAAAATATTAATAATAGTTTTAATAATTGTAATACTATTAATTGTTGGAACAATAGTAACAATTAGCATTATAAATAATGGAAAAGAAGAAAATGATAAGAATGAAAATATAACAAGCCCAGAAGTTCCAGGTGTAGAAATTGATAAAAATCAAGTTGATTATGACAATACTGCAACAGTAGAAGAATTAAAAGACTTTACAGGGGCATCTGGTGATACAGAATTATATGAAGTTACCACAGAATATGATGGAAGGCAAGTATTAAAAATTAAAGATAATAAACAATATGATGTAGCAATAGCGGGAATAATTAAACAAGGGAAGCCTAAATTTTCAGAAATTGAATTACTAAAAGAAAATGCACCAAAAAAATCTGGAATATGGGTATCAGAAAAAAGTAGAACCAATTTTTTAAATTTATTAAATAATCAAACAAATTCTAAATACAAATTTAATGAAGAAGGTTATTTAGAAATTGAAGATAAATCATCACAAAATAACATTGATAAAAAACTAGAAAGTCTAATTTCAGGAAGTAAACTATTTGCAATAGATATATCAGGGACAGATTATACTATTGATAGTGTAACAGGTGAAATTGTTGAAAATCCTTTTGAACAATTAGACCCATATCAAGCTATAGATTATGTTGCAAATGATAACAGTTATATAATTATAGTAACAACAAATAAAGAAAAATCTTTATCTAATAAAGAAATATTAAATTCAATAATAGAGCAGATGACAAATGTGTAGTATTTATAACTATCAAAATAATATAAAATGTAAAAAATGGGAAGAATATTTAAAACTCTTCCCATTATTTTTTAAAATTACATTTTTATTTATAGTATTGATAATTTAAAACGCTGTTATAATATCTTGAAATTGTTGACAAATTTGTATTTTATGGATAAAATATAGTCAACAATTTTGTCAATAAAATAGGAGTGAAAACAAACAAAATGGAATTTATAAAATCAATAATAAAAAATAGAAAATTAATATTTCAATTAGGAAAAAATGACTTTAGGAATAGATTTGCAAACACAACATTAGGAAGCATATGGGGATTTTTACAACCATTTGTATTTATGGCAACATATGTAATAGTATTCCAATATATATTTAAAACACCAGGGCCAGATAATGCACCATATATAGTATGGTTTTTACCAGGAATGGCAATGTGGCAAGTATTAAATGATGGAATAATAAGTGCAAGCAGTTCAATTAGAACATATAGCTATTTAGTAAAAAAAGTAGTATTTCCAGTAGACGTAATACCAATAATATCTACAGTAGCAAGTAGCTTTGTAGCCTTATTTTTATTTGCAGTTGCAACAATAGTATGTATAATTTTTGGATTTATACCAAATGTATTACAATTAATTTATATAATAATTTCAGCATATATATTTATGATCGCATTTACAAGACTAACATCAGCAATAACAACATTAGTGCCAGACTTTTCACAATTATTATCAATACTAATGCAACTATTTTTCTGGTTTACACCAGTTGTTTGGAATACAAGTATGCTTGCAGGACATCCAACAGTATTAAAAATTTTACAATGTAGTCCATTTACATATTTAGTTACAGGATTAAGAGATAGCTTTATGGGAACAACCAATATAGTAACAAATGGAAATGGAATATATACAATAATATTTTGGATAATTACAATAGTAATATTTCTATGGGGAAATTATATCTTCAAGAAAAACAAGAAAGACTTTGCAGATGTACTATAATCAACATAAAAACGAGACCTGCTCCAGATTGACCAAAAATGGTTAATCGGGACCTGCCCCCAATGAACCAAAGGAGTAAAATAATGGAAGATAAAATTGACATATTGCTTGCAACATATAATGGAGAAAAGTATGTTGGAGAGCAAATAGAGAGTATATTATCACAAACATATAAAAATATAAATTTAATAATATCTGATGATAAATCTCAGGATAATACAAGACAAATTATTGAAGAATATGCTAAAAAAGATGATAGAATAACAGTGTATTTTCAAGAGAAAAACTTAGGATATATAAAGAATTTTGAATTTTTAATTAATCAAGTTAAAAGTGATTTTTTTATGCTATCAGATCAAGATGATGTATGGCTAGAAGAAAAGGTTGAAAAATCAATTAAAAAATTAAAAGCCGAAAATGCAGATCTAGCATTTACAGACTTAGAGGTAGTAGATAAAAACTTGAACACTATATATCCATCTTTCAACGATTTTATGAAATTGACCAGAAAGATAAACAAATGTAAAAAAACGTATAAAATGAATTACTTATATAATTGTGTTACTGGTTGCACGTTACTTGCAAAAAGTAAAACAATAGAGGAATTTATGCCTATTCCTAATAAATCCAAATATTTAGTGCATGACCATTGGATAGCATTAATAGTATCATTAAATGGAAAACTAGCATATATACCAGAAAAACTAATTAAATATAGACAACATGGAGATAATCAAATAGGAACTGATAAAATATCACATAAATTCAAAAAATTAAGTCAAGTAAGAAATTTATTCATTAATGTAAAAGTAGGGGTATTTGGAACATATGTATCACAAAATGATAAATTTCCAAAAATATTACAAGAGTTAAACAGAAAAGCATTAGCATATTATGAAATGTTGCCAAATAAAAGATATTTTAATTTTAAAGGATGGCGAGTTTTTCATGAATTATACAAAAATGAAACATTTTTGTATTATATAGAAAATTTTATGATATTAAACTTACCAGCAATTGCAAATATAGCTTTTAAAATAAGATATGCGATTTTAAAAATTTTAAAGAAAAGATAAAAATATATGAATAGTAATGATAAATAGCTAAAAGGAGAGAATTAAATAATGAGCGAATCAGAAAAAAATAAGGTTAATGATAATGATATAGCTATTAAAATAGAAAACTTAGGCAAAGAATATAAAATGTTTGCAAGAAAAAAAGATAGATTAATAGAAACAGTATTACCAATGGTAAATAGGCATGGTGTTTTTAAAGCCATGGACAATTTTAACCTAGAAGTAAGGAAAGGCGAAGTATTAGGAGTACTAGGAAAAAACGGAGCAGGAAAATCTACACTACTAAAAATGGTTACAGGAGTTGTAACACCAACAACAGGAACAATAGAAATAAAGGGAAAAATAAGCTCTTTGCTAGAACTTGGAACAGCTTTTAACATGGAACTAACAGGTATTGAAAACATATACCAACATGGACAAGTAATGGGACTTACAAATGAACAAATAGAAGAGAAAAAACAAGAAATTATAGACTTTGCTGACATAGGAGAACATTTATATCAACCAGTAAAAACATATTCATCAGGTATGTTTGCAAGATTAGCATTTGCTTGTGCTATAAATGTTGACCCAGATATATTAATAGTAGATGAAGTTTTATCTGTTGGAGATATGGCATTCCAATTAAAATGCTTCAAAAAATTTGAGCAATTTAAAGAAAATGGAAAAACAATACTTTTTGTTACACACAACATATCAGATGTTTTAAGAAATTGTACAAGAACAATTATAATAGATAAAGGAAGAAAAATATTTGATGGAAGCGTAAAAGAAGGTGTTGAAAGATATAAAAAGATAATTGTTGGATTAGGTGACAAAGAAAGTAAAGAAGAGTTATTAACAGATGAAGAATTACTAGAAAAAAATTCTAATAATGTTATAGAAAACAATAATACGGATGATTGGAAAAGCAATTTTAATCAAAATCCTAATATAGTAAATTATGGAAATGGGGCAGCAGAAGTAATAGATTATGGGATTTTTGGAACAAAAGGAGAGTATTTATCAGCAATTGAAAACGACAAAGAAGTAATTCTAAAATCAAAAATACATTTTAATAAAGATGTAAAAGATCCAATATTTACAATGACTTTAAAAGATTTTAAAGGATTAGAAATCTGTGGTACAAACACACTAATTGAAAAAGTATATACAGGAGAATATAAAGCTGGAGATATAGTTATAGCAGAATTTAGACAAATATTAAATGTAGCACCAGGAAAATATACATTGTCATTCAGTTGTACTCATTTTAATAGTAAAGGTGAACTTGAGGTATTAAACCGTAAATATGATGCTTTACTAGTAGAAATATTATCCATGAAAAATACAGTGGGACTAATGAGCCTAGATTCTAAAATAAATATAATTAAGTTATAAAATATATTTATATAATATTAAAAAAAAGGAGCAAATATGAAAGTAAAAAATCCACTAAAAAAAGGTTTAAGTATTTCAGCAATTATAGTTTTATTACTAATAATCCTAATAGGATTATTAGTAGCAATAAAATATACTAATCAAGTAGAGCTAACACAGCTTAAAAATAATAGCCAAAGTCAAATGATGGGATATATAATAAAAACAAAAAATAATCAGGTAATAGTAATAGATGGCGGAACAGATGCAGATGCGGAAAATCTGATTAATCACATAAACGAATTAGGGGGAAAAGTAAATTTCTGGTTTATAACACATCCTCATAAAGACCATGCAGGAGCATTTATAAAAATTGTAAATGAGACACAAATACCAATAGAGAATATATATGTTTCATTAAATGATATGGAATGGTATAACCAATATGAAAATGAAAGAGCAAACGAAGTACAAAATCTAATAGATACATTACAAAGTAACAAAATAAAAGAAAATGTGCATGAAGTATCATTAAATGAGCAATTAAATTTAGACGGTATAAATTGCGAAATACTAGGAATAAAAAATCCTGAAATAACAACAAATGCAATAAATAATTCTAGTATGGTAATTAAAATGTACATAAACAGCAAATCAATTTTATTCTTAGGAGATACAGGAGTAGAAAGTGGAAATAAGTTATTAGATACACAAAAAGAGAAATTAAAATCAACAATAGTACAAGTAGCTCATCATGGTCAAAATGGAGTATCAGAAGAAGTATATAAAGCAATATCACCACAAATAGCTTTATGGCCAACTCCAGAATGGTTATGGAACAACGATAATGGTGGTGGAGAAGATTCAGGAGAATGGAAAACAAAAGAAACAAGATCTTGGCTAGAAAAATTAGGTGTAAGGCAAAATATTATAGAAAAAGATGGAGATATTACAATAAAGGTATATTAAAATGAAGGGTAAAACCGTAAAATAATTGAATTTTAGCAGTTAAACTAGTTTGACATGCCAAAATTATAACTATTTTACAGCTTATGTTGAAAATAAAAAGGAATGATAATATATGAAATTAAATTTAGAATATTTTAATGGAATAGATGATATTTCTGAAGAAGAAAAAGATAAACTAGAAGGATATTTAAATGAAAATAATAATCTAAGTTTTGAAGAATATATAAATAAAGATAAAAAAATAGAAGATTTATTAGAATTATCAAACCTAAGAGAAAATCTCTTAAACTGGTATCCATTTAAAGAAAATAGCAGTATACTAGAAATAGAAAGCAATTTAGGAGAAATAACAGGAGTATTATGCAAAAATGCAAATAGAGTAGTATCAATAGAATATTCCTTAGAAAGAGCAAGGACAATAGCAACTAGATATCAAGAAAATATAAATTTAGAAGTAATAGCAGGAAACATAAACGATATAATACTAGAAGAAAAGTTTGATTATGTAGTTGTTACAGGAATTGACAAAAAAAGATATAAGTTAGAAGAGATTTTAAAATATGCAAAAGAACATTTAAAAGAAGAAGGAACGATTTTAATTTCATTAGAGAATAAATTAGGATTAAATCAATTAAATGGAATAGAAGATGTAACAATAAACCAAAATAAAGAAAATCAATATAAAACAAAAACAGAGATAGAAAAGATATTAAAAAAATCAGAACTAAATAATTATAAATTCTATTATCCATTACCAAATTATAAAATTCCTAATATAATATTTACAGACAAGCATTTGCCTAGTAATGAAAGTATTTTAAGAGATTTAACTTTATATACAGAAAACAGAATATTATCATTTGAAGAAAGAGAAATATATAGAAAAATATTAAAAGAAGATATAAAGATGTTTCCAAAATTTGCAAACTCATTTTTAATAGAAATATCTAATAATATTCCAAACGAAATAGAATATATTTCATTTGGAAACTCTAGAAAAGAAGAATATAGATTAAAAACAGTATTATTAGACAAGATAGCATATAAACAAAATGTAAATGAAAAGTCTAAGGAACACCTAGTAAAGATTAAAAGAAATATAGAAATATTAAAGAATTCAAATATAAATGTATTAGACAGTTTTGAAGATGACAAAATAATAAGCAATTTAGTAAAAAATGAAAAGTCGTTAGACAAAAAACTAGTTATGATTTTTAAAGAAAAAGGACAAGAAGAAGGGCTAAATGAAATAATAAAATTTAAAAATGAACTAGAAAACAAACTAGAAAAAAGCGAAGAAAATTGCACAAATGTACTTCAAAAATATAATATCGATATAGATGAAGAAACAAAAAGTAAATTAAACTTTATAAAATATGGAATATTTGATTTAATTTTCCAAAACTGTTTTGTAATAAACAACGAATATTATTTTTATGACCAAGAATGGATTGAAGAAAATATTCCACTAGAATTTATAATATATAGAGCAGTAACATATTTGTGTAATTCAGAAAAAGACATAGATTCTAAATATATATTTGAAAAATTAGAAATAGACAAATATATAGAAATTTTCGACAAATTAGAGACAATATTGCAGGAGCAAATAAAAGATGATATAATTTGGAAAATACATGCAGAAAATCATAAAACAATAAAAAATATGTATGATACATTTATACATGAAAGAAACTTAGAAGCAATAAAAACACAAGAAAAATTAAACGAAATGCAAAAAATAATAAATGCAAAAAACGAATCTGAACAAGAATATATAAAAGAAATACAAAGCAAAAATTTAAGAATAGAGAGAATGAATGAAGAACTTAATTATATAAAAAATTCAAAGAGTTGGAAAGTTACAAAACCATTTAGAGATATTAGGGGAAAGTTGAAAAATAATTAAATAAGATAATAAAATAATGAAAGGAACATTTGAAATGGCAAGTAAAAAAAGATTAAGAGATAGAATATTTCCAGAAGGAGGAAAATTTAGAAGTTGGCTAAGAACTTTAAATAGATTTTTCCATAGTATTATAAAACCATCATATATAAAAGAGCAAGTACAAAGTATAAAGAAAAATGGTTGGAAGGCAACATTCGCAGAAATGAAGAGATATATGGTAATGGGAACATTGGCAGAACCAGAAGATATATATCAAAAATGGATAGCTGCAAATGAACCAACAGAAGAAGAGATAGAAGAACAAAGAAAACATAAATTTAGCAATCAGCCCAAAATTAGTATAATAATACCAATGTATAATACACCAGTAAAATTTTTCGGAGAATTAGTAGACTCTTTAATAAACCAAACATATACGAATTGGGAACTTTGCTTAGCAGATGGAAGTAACAAAGAGAACCCAGAACTAAAAGATATTTATTCAAAAGATTCTAGAATCAAATATAAATTTATAGGAGAAAATAAAGGAATATCAGGGAATACCAACGAAGCACTAGCACTAGCAACAGGAGATTTTATTGGACTATTAGATCATGATGATATACTTCCAATATTTTCGCTATATGAAGTAGTAAAATGTATAAATGAACATGAAGACGTTGATTTTATATATACTGACGAAGACAAATTTGAAGAAGTTGGAGGAAAAAGATATGACCCATATTTCAAATCAGATTTCGGACCAGATACATTAAGAGCTAACAACTATATTTGTCATTTCAGTGTGTTTAGAAAAGACTTAATGGAAAAACTAGGTGGTTTTAGAAGCGAATTTGATGGAGCACAAGATTATGATATATTATTAAGAATGAGTGAAATTGCTAAACATATATATCATATACCAAAAATACTATATCATTGGAGAGTACATGAATTATCAACAGCAAAAGCTGGAGCACATGCTAAACCATATGCATATGAAGCAGGAAAAAAAGCTGTACAAGCACATATTGATAGATTAGGTTTAAAAGGAACTGTTGAAGCTGGAAATACCTTAGGAACATATAGAGTTAAGTATGAAGTTATAGGAAATCCAAAAGTATCTATAATAATACCTAATAAAGATTATGCTTCAACATTAAAAGTATGCTTAAAATCAATAATTAAATTAACAACATATAAAAACTATGAAATAATTGTAGTAGAAAACAACAGTACAGAAGA
>CAWVFT010000074.1:0-16770 GCA_963928635.1 Bacillota bacterium
AAAAATGAAATAAATCAAAAAATAGATATTTTTAACTTTTTTGTCAAAATAAAGAAGGATTTTTGCAAAAAAAGTAGAAAAATATTAATAGTGTATATAATATACTTTTAAGGTGGAGAGATACTTATGAAAAACAAGAAAAAGTTAATAAGAAATTTAGTTATTATATCTGCATTATTATATGCAACTTTTACTTTAATTAAACAACAATGTGTAATTAATGGATATATGAACACTAGTTCTGATTTAGCTGCACAAATTGAAGAACAAAAAGAATATAAAGAAGAATTATCAAAAAAACAAGAAGATATATCTTCTGACGACTTTATAGAAGAAACAGCTAGAGAAAAATTAGATATGTACTTACCTAATGAAAAAGTTTATATGGATACTGGAATATAAAAATTTGAATTAAGATTTAAAGATATAAATAATAACTGATATTGCAAAAGTGCTTTTTGTAATATCTTTATTTTTATATTTTAATTTATAATTTTCATTATTTATACATTAACTAAAACTATTTTTAATATTTTTTAAAAAATAGTTACTTTTTTCAAAAAATATGTTATAATAATATTTGTAATAATATTATTGTCTTTTTATTTTAAATCATAATCATAATAAATATAAATTTATTCTAGATTATACTCTAATAATATAAATTTAAAAAGAACAAAATATAAAAATATAAGGAGGTATTTATGTCAAATTTACAAGATATGACATTAACTGAACTACGTAATTTAGCAAAAGAACATAATATTAAAAATATTTCAAAATTAAAGAAGGAAGATCTAATAGTAGTTTTAACACAGGTAATAGGTAAAAGCAAAGAAAATAAAAATACAGAAAGTAATACTTCAGAAATAAAATATAAAGAAGAGAGTGAAGAAGTTAAAAATCCTACGCAATATGATGCCAATGGACAACCTATAGTTGATTACAAATTAACAAATGAGGGTGATGAGATAGTAGAAGGAATATTAGATATATTGCCTGATGGATATGGATTTTTAAGAGGCGACAATTTTTTATCAACACCTAAAGATGTATATATATCTATGGTTCAAATAAAAAGATTTAAATTAGATACTGGAGATATGATTAAAGGAATTTCTCGTTACCGTGAAGGTGAAAAATTCCCATCACTTATTTTTGTTGGAGAAGTAAATGGGGAACATCCAGAAAAAGCTTTAAAAAGAAAAAGATTTGATGAGCTAATTCCTATATTCCCAAATGAAAAATTAAAATTAGAAACTACGCCAAATGAAATTGCAATGAGGATTATTGATTTAATGAGTCCAATTGGAAAAGGGCAGAGAGGTATGATAGTTGCTCAACCTAAAGTTGGAAAAACAACGTTACTAAAAAAAGTTGCAAATAGTATATCTAAAAATAATCCTGAGATAGAATTAATTGTCTTATTAATAGATGAAAGACCAGAAGAAGTTACAGATATGAAAAGATCTATACAAGGTCAAGTAATACATTCAACATTTGATGAATTACCTGAACATCACACTAAAGTTGCTGAGATGGTATTGGAAAGAGCTAAAAGACTAGTAGAGCATGGGAAAGATGTTGTTATATTATTAGATAGTATAACAAGGCTTACAAGAGCATATAACTTAGTAATTCCATCTTCTGGAAGAACTTTATCAGGAGGTATAGATCCAGCAGCTTTGCATAAACCTAAAAAATTCTTTGGAGCTGCAAGAAATATTGAACATGGAGGTAGTCTAACAATTCTAGCAACAGCATTGGTTGATACTGGAAGTAGAATGGATGATGTAATATTCGAAGAATTTAAGGGTACAGGTAATATGGAAGTACACTTAGATAGGAAATTATCAGAAAAACGTATATTCCCAGCAATAGATATTAATAAGTCTGGAACAAGAAGAGAAGATTTATTATTGACTGCCAAAGAATTGGAAACTGTTTTTGCTTTAAGAAAAGCTATGAATAGTTTGCCTGTTGCTGATGTAACTGAACAAGTAATAAGCCTGATGACTCAAACTAGAAATAATGAGGATTTTATAAATAAAATTGATAAATATGTAGAAAGATTTAAATAAAAAAGAAGTCTAATATAAATAAAAACAAACAAGTATATATTCTTTAAAACTTGTTTGTTTTTATTTAATTTAATTAGTTTCTTTTTAAAAATCACAATTATTAGGAGTTCTAGGGAAAGGTATAACATCTCTAATATTTTGCATACCTGTTAAATACATAAGTGCCCTTTCAAATCCTAATCCAAATCCAGCATGTTTACAACTACCATATTTTCTAAGATCTAAATACCAATTATAATTATCAATAGGCATATTTAATTCCTTCATTCTATTTAATAGTTTATTATAATCATCTTCTCTTTGGCTTCCACCTATAATTTCTCCTATGCCAGGTACTAGCAAATCAACAGCAGCAACTGTTTTACCGTCGTTATTTAGTTTCATATAAAAAGCTTTAATATCTTTTGGATAATCAGTTACAAATACAGGTTTCTTAAAAATCTTTTCGCTTAGAAATCTTTCATGTTCTGTTTGTAAATCTGCACCCCAGCTAACTTTGTATTCAAATTCGTCATTATGCTTTTCTAACTCGAAAATTGCATCTGTATAAGTAATTCTAGCAAAATCAGAATTGATAACATTGTTTAGTCTTTCTAATAAGTTTTTATCAATAAAACTATTAAAGAAATTCATTTCTTCTGGATAATTATCTATAACATATTTAAATATATATTTAATCATTTCTTCGGCTAGTTCCATATCATCATTTGTTTTCAGTTATGACAAAATCTATACTTTTACTTTTTATTTTGTTGAAATCTTTATATTCCTTATTCTTTATTATTTGATATAATGATACTTGTACAAATATTGTTAAATTCAATTTATCTGTAATTTTTTTTAGTTGTTTATAAAATTTTAATTCATTTTTTGTCATTAAATATTCTTTTTTTTCATATAATCCTATATTTATATTTTCATTTTCATTATTTTTATTAAATTTATTTAATATTATGTTTATTCCTAATAATATTATTATAATTATTAATATTGTATCCATTATAACATCAACCCCTTATAATATTATTTTACCATAATTTGTAGTAATTGTAAAATGTTGACATAATATTGCTGGCATGATATAATATTTTAAATTTTTGTAAAGGAGGGGAGAGTATTGAAGGAATATGGAATTTATATTCGACACGGTAATGGCAAACCTTTTATGATACATAATTGTATTCTAATACTGTTGGTAATAACATTTTTATAATAATTTAGATAGTGCTAAATTTAAACTTTATGATATTTTAAGATTAGAAGAAGAACGACAAAGACCATATTTTGTTGATAATGATTTTTATAATAATAAATATTCTAATGTATCTAAATTAAGTTATTATTGTATAAAGGTTAGAGAAGTAAGCGAATGGGTTTCGTATTCTGAAGAAAAAGAATTAGAAAATAAAAAAGATAATATAATTTATTTTCAAAATTTTAAAAAACAATTGACAAATTAATTTTAGTATGTTATTAAATAGATATATAAGCATTGCTCATAGGGGATATGTAAGTATCCTTAATAAAATGTCAGACATAACATTGCACAAAATCAAAGTTTTGTGCAAATAGAGATAAGAGCATAATATAGAACAGACATAAAACTCTACTTTTACTAATTCAAGGCTTTTAGCTGTTCTATATATACTAATATTTATTTATATATATTTATTTTCTTATTATATATATATTATATTCATTGTTATTATAGTCTTTTGTATTACTGTTATATTAATAATCTTATGACTCATTAAAATCAATTTTAAGATATTTTTTATTTTACTTATACAATTTATATATATTTTTAAATTTATATCTACAATTTTTTCTTATTATATATTTTTTATTTTTATATATTAAATTATATAAAAATTTTTCAAAAATCTCCAAAGTGCCTATTTCTCTATATTTACCTTATTTTACGGACAACAAACTATATGTCTAAAAAATAAAAACGGCTTAAAATCGATTCTCGTGCGTCGCTTTTTTGTCAATTTTTAGGCATTTTTTAAAATTATTAATCCTTAGCCATTTTTAAGTATTTTTACATATTATACATATATCAGTTATAATATTTTATATAATTCGGACATATAACTTGTTAAGTTTATAATTAAAATGTCTTAAAAACAATTTTAAAGCTTTATAAAATAAAATTTTATTACTATAATTCAATTAGCTTTTTACAAATAATTCTTTTATTATTAAATTTGTTTTACTATATTAAATTATAGTTTTTTATTATAATGTATATTAATTTCAATTCAGATTAACTTATTAAATTAAAATGATAAATTGCATAATTTAAAAATACAAATTCATTTAAAAACTAATTTCAGATAATATATTTTAAATTATTTCAAACTGTTCAAATGTTCGTTTTTTAAATTTTAATATTCGCTATAAAAATTTTATAATTTAAACATTGCACAAAATTTTTAAATTTAATTTATTATAATAATTTTTGTTTTTTAATTAATTTATTTTTAATTTACTATTTTAGTTTGATTTTATATTATTTATTCCATTAAAATATTTTTTCTAAAAATTGTTTTACTGTTCTGTTTATTTTTAATTAATATATATTAGTGTAATTTTTGTTTATAATTATTTCATTGTTTTAGAAAATAGGAACTCGCCCTCTCCCCTTCTTCTTAATTCTGCTTTGATAAAAATAGAGAATATTAGTATTTTAATATTCTCCGCATAAATTGTAATTTGTAGGGCTAGAAATTAAACATCTAGCCCTATATTTCATTGTTTATCATTTTTATTTTTTAGTAAATAAATTGCTAAACAACTCATTCCTATTCCTAGCATAATAATAGCATTATTCATATCAATTTGTTTTAATATAGAAGTAACTACAATACAAATACCCATTGCAAGACTAACTCCAATTAAAGCAATATTGATAATTTCATCTATCTTATTATCGTCTTGTTTTGTTTGTGCATTTAATAGTTCTTCCACGGAAACACCTAAAATTTCTGCTAGTTTCGGAATAGAATTAACATCAGGACAAGATAAATTTCTTTCCCATTTTGATACTGCTTTATCAGTAACATTCATTTTTTCTGCTAAATCATTTTGTGTCATATTTTTTTCTTTTCTTAAAAAATTAATTATTTCTCCAAGAGTTTTGTTTGTCATATAAAATCCCTCCTTTAATTGTTAATTCTATTTTATTACAGATATTTCACAAACTCAACCGACAGTTAGTTTACATTAATAAACCTTTAGTTTAGTTTTAGTCTATTACGCAAATTACTAATTATATTAAAGTTTTAAAAGGGATTTAAGGTACATCCCTAAATCCCTCCTACATTGCTTTTTTAAATAATGCAATAAAATCTTCTTTTGATGTTTCTCTTGGGTTGCCTGGTTTGCATGGGTCTTCCATTGCTTTATCTGCAAGCATTGGTATATCTTCTAGTTTTGTTCCATAATCTGATATTGTTTGTGTTATTCCTACTTCTTCTCCTAAATCTTTTACTCTTTCTACCACAGTTTTTATTAATTCTTGTTTAGTATATTTTTCTGATGGATATCCTAATTCTTTTAATATATCACGATATCTCTCGTAACATACTTCTCCATTGTATTCTAATACTGTTGGTAATAACATTGCATTTGCTATACCATGTGGTGTGTCATATACTGCACCTAATTGATGTGCCATTGAATGACAAATACCAAGTCCTACATTAGAAAATCCCATTCCTGCTATATATTGAGCCATTCCCATTATATTTATTGCTTGCTTATCTTTTTCATTTACTGCTTTTGCTAAATTATCAAATATCATTTTTATTGCTCTTAAATGGAACATATCTGATATTTCATTATGTGCTTTTGTTATATATCCTTCTATTGCATGTGTTAATGCATCCATTCCAGTTGCTGCTGCTAATGATTTTGGCATTGATTCCATTAATTCAGAATCTACTATCGCAACTATTGGAATATCATTAGGGTCTACACATACCATTTTGATTTTTCTTTCTTCATCTGTAATAACATAATTTATTGTTACTTCTGCCGCTGTTCCTGCTGTTGTTGGTAATGCTATTAAAGGCATTCCACGATTTACTGTATTAGAAGCACCATTTAGAGACTTTATATCTGCTCTATCTGGGTTAGTCATAACAATTGATATTCCTTTTGCAGTATCTATGCTTGAACCTCCTCCTACTGCTACAATTACATCTGCTTTTGATTTTTTACAAGCTTTAACCCCATCTGTAACATTCTGTATTGTTGGATTTGGTTTTATTTCATCATATAAATCATAATCTATTCCCTCATCTTTTAATATATCTTCTACTTTTGCTGCAACTCCAGCTTCTACTAGTGATTTATCACTAACTAAAAATACTTTTTTAAAATTTCTTTTTTTAATTTCTTCTGGCAAAACATCTCTTGCCTTTTCTCCAAAATATGATGTCTCATTTAAGACAAATTTTATAGCCATTTTTATCACATTCCTTGTATACAATATTTAGGTTTTTAAACGGTTACCTATAAACCTAATAAATTATCCTTCAGCATTTATATAGTCTGATGGAATACTAAATAAATTGTCATCTACACTATACTGAATATTTACTTGTGCAATTTCTTCTTTGTCGCCTATTATTGTTTTTATATATACTAATTCATCTTTATCAAAATAAAATCTTGTTTTACTATTACTTTCATTATCTGTATATAATTCATTATTTATAAGAAAATCTTGGCAACCAGCATATTCTTCATATTGATAATTCTTTCCATTAATTTTTTCTTTGCCTTTTTCGAATTCTTGGTCTTTTAAATCTTCTAAAACTCCTGTTATTTCTGAAAGTATCATTACATTATTATCATATTGATAATATCTTTTTGTATCTTCTTGTAATAAATATGTGTTTCCATCATTTACAATATATTTATTTTTTCTACCATTTATAATGCTTTCTTTGTAGCCTTTATCCCCATTTCTTGCTATTACAATTTTATTATCTTCATCAACTGTCCTTGTAAAAGTATATACATCATCTTTTTTCAGTTCATTATAAATTACAGAAAGTTGTGATTTTTCTTGTTCGCCTGATGTAACTGTTCCTTCATTATTTTGATTTCTATAAAATCCAAAATAATAAACAAGCCCACCAATTATTAATACTGCTAAAACACAAATTATAATTATTAAAATAGTTTTCTTTTTCATATTAAATATCCTTTCAAGAAAAATTTAACTTATTTTTCTAATCTGGGAGACTATAATATATATTAAAATACAGTGACGCGCAGTTTGGGAGGATGCCAATTAGTATAGACCAGTCCTGCGCAACGGCTAATGTTATAAAATTTGCAATAAAGTTGTTCATATGATAAGTCCGACCAGTAAGGAACGAAATTTTAATATATATTATAGTCTCCCAGATTAAATTATTAGCTGTTATTCTATTAATTACAATATATTTTTCAATACAATAGTTTTTACTCTAGACATTTCTTGTAATGTTGAAGAAACACCCTCATTTCCTATTCCAGAATGTTTCCATCCTCCGAATGGCATTTCGAAAGAACGATAGAAGCTTGCTCCATTTACAACTGCTCCACCACATTCTAGTCTGTCAGCAATTTTCATAGCTCTTGAATAATCTTTTGAAATTACACATCCACATAATCCATATGAAGATTGATTTGCAATTTCAATTGCTTCTTCTACATCATCAAATCCAATAACAGATATTACTGGTCCAAATATTTCCATGTCTTTTGCAACTTCCATGTCTTTTGTTACATTATCTAATATTGTTGGATAATAGTAAGCATCCTCTCTTTTTCCTCCACAAACTATTGTTGCACCTTCTGCAACCATTTGATTTACTTGGTCCTCAATTCTCTTAGCTGCATTTATATTTATCATTGGTCCCATATCTGTATCTTCTTGCATTGGATCTCCAACTTTTAAATTATCAATTACTTCTTTCATTCTATCTATAAATTCTTGTTTTCTAGAATTATGGATTAAGAATCTCTTACTTGCACAACATACTTGTCCACCATTATATAGTCTTCCCCATATTGTTTCTTTAACAGCTAAGTCCATATCTCCATCTTCTAAGAAGATAAATGCGTCATTTCCACCTAACTCTAGCATTACATGTGTTAAGTTTTGAGATGCTGTTCCCATTGTTTGGATTCCTGCTGCCGTTCCTCCTGTTAATGATACTAAATGAACTCCTGGATGTCTTGCTAATGCTTGTCCAGCTTTTGGACCATCTCCTGTTAATATTTGGATACATCCTGCTGGTACTCCTGCCTCTATCATTAATTTAACATATTCTATTAATGTTAATGGATTATAGTTTGAAGGTTTTACTATAATACTATTTCCCATCATTAATGCTGGTGGTACTTTTTGACAGAATAAATCACTTGGGAAGTTAAATGGAATTATTGCTGCTATAACTCCTATCGGATATCTTTTTGTAATTTGCATTGTTGTTTCTTGCCCTGATTCACTTCCTGCAGGAATACTATCTCCATATAAGTGTTTTGCTTTTTCTATAAAACCTCTAACACCTATTCTAACATTTGCAAGTTCTCCTCTAGCTTCACGAATTGGCTTACCTGTTTCGTTTGATAAAAGTGTAGCTAATCTCTCTTTATTTTCTTCTATTAAATCTACAAATTTATATAAAATATCTGCTCTATCATATATTGATACTTTTTCCCATTTTTTTTGCTCTACCATTGCTACTTTTACAGCTTCGTCTACATCTTCTTCTGTTACATTTGGTACTGTATCTATTAATTCTTGAGTAGCTGGATTTACTACTTCTATAACTGAACCATCTGAAGCATCTTTCCATTCATATCCTATTAAATTTTTCACACTTGCTCCCTCCTTCTTTTTACCTAATACTGCTTTGCAAACAGTTATCTGGTTTTCACCTTCTTTTGTATTGTAATTTTCTATTGTACATTCATATTGTGCTTTATTTGGGTTTTGTGGTTTTTCCCCTTCTCTTCATTTAGCAAATGCTGTGAAAGAAAGCATTAATCCTCCTGTTGTATTTGCTCCATGATCTTTTACTCCATATTCACCAAATGTAAATACTGTTATAAATGGTACGCCGTGAGATTCTTTCTTTAATTGTTTTGCAACTTCTCCTATTCTATCTCCAATTCCTAATCTTCTACCTCCACAGTGTACTAGTAAATATGCACCAGCATCTTGGTCTAACATTTTATTTGTTTCTTTTAATGTTTTTCCTGTTGAGTTTATTAATTCATCAACACTTGCTTCCATCTGAATTACTGCTGTGTTTACTGCTAAGTTTGCTCCTATATTCATTGAGCCATCTTTGTTTCCAAACATTGGGTGACGAATTGCTATTAAATCCCCTAATCTATCTTTTACTCCTAAAGGTGCTGTAATTGTACTTACTAATAAATTATCTGCATCTAGGTCTTTCATTTTCTTTCCTGTCCATGTTGCATATTTCTTAATAGCTGGTACTCCATCTATTTCTACTAATGTTCTATGTCCTTTTATTTTTGTTATAACTCCTGAATTTGTTGTTTCGTGATATGCTCCTGTAAATACATTTGCCATTTTCTTATCTGTATAGAAAAATGCTACTGCTACACCATCACTAAACATTTCATTATTTGTATAAATGCTCCACTTTCCTTCAACTGTATTATCTGCAGCACTTCCTCCAAATACAGGAACTCTTCCTATAACATCTTCAATTCCTTTGATGTAAAATTCTTCTTCAGCAGGTGAAGCTACCATATAAAAATAAGCTGGTGCATCTGTTCTTCCTGCTTTTTTCATAGCTTCCATAGCTACCTTACGACCTGTTTCTCTTGGGTCATCTCCTCTTGCAGAACCTGCTACTCCAACTTCCATATCTGGATCTCCTAGGGCTAATATACCTGTAAATCCATTTTCTGATGAAATAAATCCATCTGGAACAATAATACCTGCACTAGATGTACATCCAATTATTGGTGCTGTACCTAATTCTGATTTTGCTCCTTCTAGTACCTTTTCTACATTACAGTCAACTGATGTATATAGAAAAGCTACTTTTGTTTGAATCAAATCTACTACTGCTGTTTTTGCTGACTCCTTTCCTTGTGTATAACTATCTTCATTTGTGCTCCATCCAACGTTTGATTTTAACATATTAAACTCCTCCTTCGTAATTATTAATATACTCAAATTATACCAATAATATATATTATTCTCAACATTTTTACAAAAATGTAATATAAATGTAATAAACTTTTAGATTAATTCTAAATTTGCTTGTCTTTTTATTTTATTTGTTGTAGTTTTAATTAATGGTTCTTCTGAAATGATAATACCTCTTATTGCTTTATATTTTGGCATAATCTTATTTATTTCTTTTATTTTATCTGCTAGAACTTTGTATATTTCCTCATCTGTTTCTACTTTATATGCTTCTTTCATAATATCTCTATCAAATATGATTTTTACATTTATTTTTATATCTTCTTTGTCATCAGATTTTTGTCTCCCGAAAATAAAAGATTCTTTTACTCCTTCTATTTTGTTTACTAAATTTTCCATTTCTTCTGGGAATATATTTTTACCATTTTTTAATACTATAACACTTTTCTTTCTACCACAAATAAATATATAACCATCATCATCTATTTTAGCTAAATCCCCTGTTGCAAACCAACCGTTGTTCATTACTTCTTTTGTAGATTCTTCGTCTCCATAATACCCTAACATTATATTAGGTCCTTTTACAACTAATTCTCCCATTCCTTCTTCGTTTGGATCTTCTATTCTAGCTTGTATATGTGGTAATGCTTTACCTATAGACCCTACTCTGAAATTTTCATTTGTCTCTACACCTATAACAGGTGATGTCTCTGTTAAGCCATATCCTTGGCATAAATTGATTCCCCAGTCTCTGAAAGCTTGTTCTACTTCTTTGTCTAGTGCTGCTGCTCCACTTATAAATAATTTTACATTTCCTCCAAATATATTATGTATATCTTTAAATATTTCTTTCTTTTCTTCCATAGAATTGTTTTTATATTTTTCCATAAGTAGTTTTACTTGTTCAAGTTTTCCTTCTTTTTCAAGTGTTTTCATTATATTTTTATACATACTCTCATATATGGCTGGAACAAATGCAGCAAATGTTATTTTATATTCATTTAAATTTTCTACAATATGTCTAATACCATCACAGAAAGATCTTTCAGCTCCTATATATAGCGAATATAACATGCCTACTGTACATTCAAATACATGATGTAGTGGTAAAAATGATAACATTCTATCAGTTGAATCAGTTTCTAATACAGATGCAAAATCCATTACATTTGAAACTAAATTTTTATGTGATAATGCTACAACTTTAGATTTTGATGTTGTTCCTGATGTAAATAGCATTATGTTCATTTCTTCTGGATTTATTGTTGCATCTATAAATTCTCTGTTGCCAGAATCTAATAATTCTTTTCCTTTTTCTATTAATTCTTTTTCTGAGTAAATACCTTCTTTATGTACGTCAAAGTCCATAGATATTAAATGTTTTAACTTATTTTTATCGTTGTATTTTATTTTTTCAATTGTTTCTTCATATTTTTTAGAGTAAAATATTGCTTCAACTTCTGATCTTTCTACTAATTCTTCTAGTTCATTAGGTGGTAAAGATCTATCTAACGGTACTACGATTCCTGTACCGCATACAACTGCTAAATATGCAAGTTCCCATTCATATCTATTTTCTCCTATAACTGCAATTCTTTTTCCTTTTAATCCTAAGCTGATTAATGCAGTTCCTAAATAATTAATCATGTCTCTTATCTCATTATGTGTGTATGTTTTATATTTTCCTTCTCCTATTTTTATTTTGTACCCTATTTTATCTCCATATAATCCTCTTGTTTTGTTTAACATATCTTTTAAATCTGTTACTTGTAAAATATCTTTTTTCATTTTATCATTTTCCTTTCTTCGTTTTATTTTATAGCTACTAATAATTGATTATCTTCTACTATTCTTTCTCTATTATTATAAGTATATTGTTCTCCTGTAAAATACACTTTGTAATTCAAATTTTCTAGTCTAGTTCTACTTAATCTTAGAAATTCATTTGTTTCTATTTCGCTTAAATTTAATTTGATTCTTATTTCATAAAATGTAAAGACTAGGAAATTGGGATTTTTGTCTATCTTTTCGTCTATAAATTCTGTAATAAATTGTAATGTCATAATATCACCTCACTACCTGCGTATTATATCATACTGATTTTCTATTTGCAATTAACTTTTTTTAAAAAATACTAGACTTTTTTCTATATTTTGTGATATTATATAAATCAGCAAATGATAAATATTTTTTTAGGAGGTACTTTAAAATGAAAAATGTAGTTCAAAAAATTTTTTTAATTAGTATAATGTTATTAATCTTTATACTTGTTGGAAATGTAAATGCTGTTAATGATATAGATTTAAATATAGCGGGAAATTCTGTAGAAACAAATACTTCTTCTAATGAGTCTGGAAACGAATCTAGTCAGAACACTACATCATCTAATTCAACAAACAGCTCTTCAAGGAATACTAGCACTTCAAGCTCTACAACTAACAATTCTAGCACTAATTCTACAAGAGTTAGTAATGTCAGCTCTTCATCAGACTCAGATATTGGTTTACCTGAAATTTTAAACATTTTTTTAATTGTTATTGGAATATTATTAATTTTATTAGCTATAGCAATTTTAATTAAAATGAGAAAATAAATTTAATAAACTTTAATTTATTAATACCAAAAATATTAATTAGAATTTTTAATATTTTTGGTATTTTTTTACTTTTTTACATTATCATGGATTTTTAAATCATGTATATTTTTTCGTATTTTTTTAATACTAATAATAGACAAATCTTTTTAAGGAGGCGCAAAATGTTAAAAAAATTATTTTATATTGCTTTAGTTGCAGTATCTTTAATCTTTATCAGCACTTTTTGTTTTGCTGCAGATAATTTGCAAAGTATGGCTGGTGATGCTGTAAACGGTGCTAGAAATATTGTCGGTGGAGCTGAAAATGCTATCGAAGGAGCTGCAAATGGAATTGGAAATATGGTAAAAGATGGTACAAATTCTGTTGAAAACATGGGAAATCAGATGACACAAGGGGTGCAGAATTCTACAACAGAAACGTCAAACGAATCTCAAACTTCGAATAATTCAATAAGTGGCTCTATTACTGGTTCAGATGATAGTGGGTACACAGCATCAAGAACTTCTACTGGTGATTCTACTTTTATGGGGATGGGATCAACTGCATGGACTTGGCTTATTTTAGGTATAGCAGCAATAGCAATTGTAGCTTTAGTTTGGTATTATAGTATGCAATTTACAAATAAAAATAATAATAGATATGAATAATTTCATATTTTAATTTTCGGAGAATTTTTTTCTCCGATTTTTTCGCTTTTAAACCTTTTATTCAATTTTACGCCTATTGTAGTTTTTAGATTTTGATGTTATACTATTAAGAGAAATTTATTTTTAATTGGAGGTTTTCAATGAAAAAAGAAAACAACATAATTGCAAAAAATCCAAATGCATACCATAATTATAATATTCTAGATACATTAGAAACAGGAATAGTTCTGTTTGGTACAGAAATTAAATCTATTAGGCAGGGAAAAGTCAATTTAAAAGATAGCTATGCAATAATAAAAAATGGTGAAGTTTATGTTATGGGAATGAATATAAGTCCATATGAAAATGGAAATATTTTTAATAAAGATCCTTTGAGAAATAAAAAACTTTTATTAAATCGTTCTGAAATAAATAAGCTTATTGGATTAACTAAACAGAAGGGTTACAGTTTAATTCCAATTTCTTTGTATTTTAAAAAAAATCTAGTTAAATTAGAATTAGGTATTGGAAAAGGTAAAAAATTATATGACAAAAGACAAGATTTAGCTAAAAAAGATGCTCAAAGGCAAATTGAAATTAATTTAAAGGCACATTTACGATAAGATTCATTTAAGGCTGGGGACTACTATATATTAGTCCCCAGCCTTAGCTGAATAACAATATGGGCTAACCTAAATTCATATTTAAATTTTATTGCTAGATCCAAATACATCTATCATTTTGTGTTTTACTACTTCTTTAATTAAATCTCTAGCATTTCCTAAATATTTTCTTGGGTCAAATACACTTGGCTCTTCTGCAAATGTTTTTCTTATTCCTGCTGTCATAGCTAATCTTAAGTCTGTATCAACATTTATTTTAGATACTCCTGAAGTGCTTGCTTCATGTAATATTTCATCTGGCACTCCTTTTGCTCCTGGTATATCTGCTCCGTATTTGTTACATGTTTCAACTAATTCAGGTATAACAGTTGATGCCCCATGCAATACTATTGGCGTATTTGGAATTCTTTCTTTTATTTCTTTTAATATATCAAATCTAAGTTTAGCTTCTCCTTTAAATTTATATGCCCCATGGCTTGTTCCTATTGCAATTGCTAGAGAATCACATCCTGTTCTTTTTACAAATTCTTCTGCTTGAGCGGGATCAGTATACATAGCATCTGATGCTGAAACATTTACATCATCTTCTATCCCTGCTAATTTTCCAAGTTCAGCTTCAACTACTACTCCTTTGCTATGTGCATAATCAACTACTTGTTTTGTTAATTCTATATTTTTTTCAAAATCATATTTGGAACCATCTATCATTACTGATGTAAATCCATTGTCTATACACATTTTTGCAGTTTCAAAATCTGGTCCATGGTCTAAATGTATTGCAATTGGCACTTCTGGATGTTCTTCTACTGCTGCTTCTACCATTTTCATTAAATAACCTATTCTTGCATATTTTATTGCACTTGAAGATGCTTGCAATATTACAGGTGATTTTGTTTCTGCTGCTGCATCTACAATTCCTTGTAATATTTCCATATCATTAATATTAAATGCACCTATTGCAAATTTCTCTTTCATTGATTTTTCAAACATTTCTTTTGTTGTTACTAACATAATATTCCTCCATTCTGGCTTTTTAGCCTTGCTTTTTTTGTAAACTCAATGTAATTGTATTTCTAAATTGTAAATATGTCAAGAACAAATTAGATATTTAAGTAAAACGAGAAGAAATTTATTTCTTCTCGTTTTTGTAACTTTCACATATAGATTTATCTGCTTTTTTTATTTTATCCAAACATTTTTTGTCTGGATTTTTAAAACTTAAATACCAATTTATTCCATTTCGATTTTGTTCTATATTTTGTACTCTTTCTTCTAATTCATTAAAAGTTTTTGGTGGTGGTATTATTATTGGTTGGTTAGGAAACCAATTTGCTGCAGTAGAACCATTACTACAGTCTGACATTTGCAATGCTTGCACTATTCTTATTATTTCTGGTATGAATCTCCCTACATTCATTGGGTATATTAGTATTGTTCTTATTATACCTTTATCATCTATAATAAATACATTTCTTACTGTTTCTGTGTTACTTATTTCATTTGATATCATACCATATTTTCTTGCTATTTCACCGTTTCTATCTGCTATTATTGGAAATGATATTTTTATTCCTGTCTTACAATAAATGTCATACATCCATGCTAAATGTGAACTGTTGCTGTCTACACTTAGTCCTAGTAGTTCTGTATTTAATTGTTTAAAATATGTATGTGCTCTTGTAAATGCTATCATTTCTGTTGTGCATACGGGGGTGAAATCTTTAAATGTGGGGATAGTTATATTAATTTTTTAATATCTACTTTTAAATCAAATTTTACAGTTTTATCACTATAAATCCATATAGTGTCAATTATATTTTCTAAAACATATCTGCTAGGGACTTTTGCAGATATTATCTCATCAAAATATTCCATTGTAGTTTTTAATTTTTTTATTTTTCCTTTTGATATATCTTGCTCTGCTTTCTGCAAAATTTCTTGTAGTTTTTCTATTTTACTCGCCTTTTCCAATTCTAGCTCTTTGTATGAAGCTTCTATCATCTGCTTTTGATACTCATTGTTGTTTCCTGCTAAATCTTTTATTTTTTGATTTAATAACACTTTATATTCTGCTTTTAATATTTCAATTTCAAACTTAATTTTCTCTTTATTAGTTTTTTCTTTATTAGTTTTAACTTCAATTTCTATTTTATTTATCTCATCTTGATATTTTTCTTTAGTAAATTTTAGAAATTCTTTTAAATGAATGATTATATCACTTTCCTTTATTTCATGGCATTTACATCTTGCTTTTCCATAAGTCCTATACTGCGAACATTCATATCCTTTTTGCTTTTGTTTTCTATTCATTGTAATTCCACTTACTCCAAAGCCACAATCACCACATCTAATTAAACCCGAAAAAGCATAATTTCTTTTTCTAGTTCCCGATGTAGATTTTGACCATGCTTTTCTTTTTCGTATATTTTGTGCTAGTTCAAAGATTTCTTTTGAAATAATTGCTTCATGATGATTTTCAAATACAAAATGTTCTTCTTCAGGAAGTTTTATTGCTCTGCCTCTTATAGAAACAGTTTTCTTTTTATGAGTTCTTAAGTTACCTGTATATACATCATTGTTTAGAATATTACTTATCATATATGTAGACCATAATTCTTGTACTGGATGCTTATATATTCTTCCTCTT
>CAWVFT010000075.1:0-2828 GCA_963928635.1 Bacillota bacterium
ACTATCTTTTGCTGTATTATCAAAATAGTATTTTAGCATACTCATATTTAGTGTTTTCCCGAATCTTCGTGGTCTTGTTACTAATATTACTTTACTCCTATTATCCATTATATGCTTTATATACATTGTTTTGTCTATATAATAACATTTATTTGCTCGTAGCATTTTAAAGTCACTTTCGCCTATTGCTATTCCATACATAAAATTATTCTCCTTTCTTTTTAATATTTCTATTTTTCTTTTTATTATTTTACCTAGCTTTGATATTGTTATTCTACTATAGAAAAAGAAAAATAGCAAGAATTTTCTTGCTATTTTTCAATTGTATAATATTCTGTTCCTGTATCATTTACACTTTTTTGTAATTGAACATTAGGATTTAGACAAACTAGCGGACGGAAACCATTGCCAGTCCGTCTGCTAATTTTGCTACCTATGTGATGAGTGTGAACTCTATCGGCTATGTGAACGGCGGCCTCTATAGCTATACTGGCAGTGGTTTCCGTCCGCTAGTTTGTCTGGGATCTAGTATCGAATTTAAAAAGACTGGAGATAATATATACGAAATAATTAAATAAAGTAGAAAAAATAAAAATACAAGAGGTGTTAACAAGCATTATGTTTGTTAGAATCTATTGTTTTTTTTTTTTTTTGCATCTTTTTATTACAAAAAATGGAAGGATTTATGTAAAATATGTAGAATAATATAATTATGAGTAAAAAACAGAAATAATTTGGAGGAAAGAGAGGAAAATGGCAAGATATAGTGATGAATTAATAGAAGAAATAAGAAACACAAATGATATTGTAGACGTAATATCACAATATGTTCATCTAAAAAGAAGTGGAAGAAACTATTTTGGGCTATGTCCATTCCATAACGAAAAATCACCATCTTTTTCTGTTTCACCAGATAAGCAAATATTTCATTGTTTTGGTTGTGGAGTAGGTGGAAATGTATATACATTTTTAATGAAAATAGAAGGAATAAACTTCATAGAAGCAGTACAAATGTTAGCAGAAAGAGCAAATATACAATTACCTACACTAGAAAATGGAGTAGATACAGCAAGAGAGCAATTAAAAGCAAAAGTATATAAAGTAAATGAATTTACTGCAAATTATTATCATGAAAACTTATATAAGCCACAGGCAAAAGAAGCACAAAACTATATAAAGAAAAGAATGTTAAACAACGAAACATTAAAAGCTTTCAAGATAGGATTTTCAGGGAAATTTGACGAACTATATAAAGAGTTAAAAAAACAAGGCTTTGGAGAGCAAGAGATCTTGGAATCAGGGTTAGTCAACAAGAATGATAGAGGTCAATATATAGACAGATACAGAAATAGACTGATGTTCCCTATATGTGATGTAAGAGGAAGAGTAATAGCATTTGGAGGGAGAGTATTAGACGATTCAAAGCCAAAATACATAAATTCACCTGAAAATGTAGTATATAGCAAAGGAAGACACTTATTTGGTCTAAATGTTGCAAAAAAATATGACATAAAAAAGCGACTACTAATAGTAGAAGGATATATGGATGTTATATCTCTACATCAAAGAGGAATACACAATGTAGTAGCTTCACTTGGAACGGCTCTAACGCAACAACAAGGATATTTGCTAAGAAACAATACAGAACAAATTGTACTAAGTTATGATTCAGATGAAGCAGGACAAACAGCAAAAGTAAGAGCAATGGAAATATTGCAAAATATGGGATGTGATATTAGAGTATTGCAGATGGAAGGTGCAAAAGACCCAGATGAATACATTATAAAATATGGAAATGCTAGATTTACAAATTTAGTAGACAAAGCCATTTCAGTAGTAGAATTTAAAATCAAAATTCTAAAAAAAGATTTAAACCTAGAAAACGTAAATGACAAAATAAAATTTTTGAATGAAATAGCAAAAATAATATCACAAGTAGAAAATACAATGGAAAGAGAAGTATATATTGAAAAAATTGCAAAAGAATATAATATTTCAAAAGAAGCAATATATGCAGAAGTAAACAAATTAACATATACAAAATCAAAAGATACAAAAATATTGGAAAAACCAAAGCCAGTAGTAGTTCATAAAAAAGAAAAGAATGTTCCAGAAAATATAAGAAAAAGGGAAAACACCATATTATCGATATTACTATCAGGAAATTTAAATTTATATCAATTAATTAGGCAAAATATAAAAATAGAAGATATAAAAGACGAATTAAATAAAAAAATTATAACAAAATTGTATGAAGAATTTGAAAAAGGAAATAGTAATATTAATGGAATATTAAATGAATTAGGCGAAGAAGAACAAAACCATATAACAGCAATAATTTCTATAGACAATGGAATTGATGATATCGAAAAAGCATTAGATGATTTATTACAGTCATATGAGAAAGATAAACTTAATGATAGAAAAATGGAGATTCTAGAAACATTAGAAAATGGAGTAGAAGAAACAGAGAAAAAAGAATTAGAAAAAGAATTAAGCAATATAATAATAAAGTTAGCAAAAATTAGATAGAAAAAATTATCTAAAAGGAAGGAATGAATTAAAGTTATGCCAAGTAAAAAAGAAAATTTAAAAAATGAAAAAGAATTAAAAGATACAGTAAAAAATGAAACAGAAGTAAAAAAAGTTAAAAAAGCTAAAAAAGCAGAAGAAAAAGAAGTAAAGGAAACAAAAAAAGACAAAAAGGTTAAAGAAAATGTAAAAGAAGTTAAAGAAAAAGAAGACAAAACAAAAAAAGAAGAAGTAAAAACAGAAGTAAAAGAAAAAACAGATAAAAAAGTAGAAGAAAAGAAAGAAAAGAAAAGAAA
>CAWVFT010000076.1:0-5242 GCA_963928635.1 Bacillota bacterium
TTTAACAGATTTTATGCAAGGAGACGAAATTTTTTATTGCAAGATAAATATAGATAATGAAGATTATTACCAAGAGATAAAAGTAAATCAAGGAGAAGTAATTACATATGAAGAAGATTTTGAAAAAATTATATATGATGGGCAACCATGGACAGACGACATAAATGATAAATATACAAACGGAAAAGCTAAAAAAACAGACACAACTAATGGAGCATCAAGAGTAAGATTTACATATACAGGAAAAGGATTTGAATTTATAACTAGAATTGGAGAAACAGGTTATCTTCGAATAAGAGAAAATGAACGGGCGAGAATATTATCTTCAAACGCGGAGAGGGGATAGAATTAGAAACATTCCAAATAAGTGCGCTAAAAGGAAAATTCAACGGGAATTTTGATAATCTGGAATATGGAGTACATAATATAGAAATAATACAAGCAAAGATAGGAAGTCATACTTCTCATTATCCAAATTTTTATGTTGATGCAATAAAAATATATAAATAGTGCCAGATTTAATTTTTCTTATGACAAAAGAATAAGAGGAAAATATGAACAAATTAACAAACACTTTGAATTTAGAAATAAGTTCAGGTGTTTTTTTATTCTTTTGTTTCGATTATCTATTTAAAAATTGTTTTTAAAATTTTTATTGAATCTGTTATTTTTCGATAATTCGACTCTATCTTTTTATCATAAATAGTTTTAATTTCTATTTGTGCTAAGGAAATACGTTTCATTTGTATATATTTTAATACATTAAATTCATATTCATATCTTTCGCCTGGTATATTCAAACAATCTTCTATATATATTATAGGAATGCCTCTTAATCCTGTTTGTGTATCTTTTATATCACAGAGATATCTTTTTTTATTTATAAAGCACATTATTTTATTAGATATTGTATTTAAAAATGGAATATTTTCAGTGTCAAAATTCCTACAACCCAATATAAATTTATCTGGATTTTCTCTAAGTTTACTCTCTATTTTTAATATATCCTCTGTTTGATGTTGGCCGTCTGCATCAGCTGTTACAACCCCTAAAATATCTTTCTTCATTTCTAAAACATACTGAAATCCCTTTTTTAATGCATTTCCTTTTCCGCAATTTTTACTGCTTTCTAATAAAATGCATTTTTCTTTTATTTGTTTGAAATATGTATCACATTTTTTGTCAGAACCATCATTTATAACCAGTATATTTTTAGTACGCTGATACAGTGTTTCTATTAACTCGACCAATTTATCATTAGGATTATATGCTGGAATAATAATCCATATATCTAAACATTTTTTCATGTTTCTTTTCCTTATCTTTTTTATTTTACTTCTACAAATTTTATTTCTTTTCCATTTATTTTTTCTACTTTATACAATGTATCTCTATTAATTTTTGTATCTTCAAAAATAGATTGTATGTCTTCATTCATTTTAGGCACTCTGTAAATATATATGTGTGTATAACCTTCATCAAGAATATTTTGCAAAAACATTTCTTTATCAAAACCAAATCCTACTGTAATATCTTGTATATTGATTGGCATCATAACATATCTAATTAAAGATAACAATTTAGGTAAATCCGTTTCAATTCCTGCTATATAATATAGTTTATCATTTTTGGATAATACTCCTCTATATTTTTCTATTTTGGTCATAATATCTCTGTTATTTTGTGCTACTTGATTATATGCTATTCCATTTACGTATTTTTCTGTTATTGTACCAACTGGTAAAAACATTAACATAAATGCAATAATAGAAAAAGAAATATATTTATCTATTTTTATGTTTTCTTCATAAAGAATATAAAAATTAAATACGATATCTGCCAGCAAAATAGTCATAGAATATCTTCCTAAACAAGTTAATGCAGATGCTTCATTTATATCAAAAATCGTTAGATACATATATAATAAAAGAATATACCATAATATAGTACAAATAAACATATATATAGCAAATTTTTTATATTTTTCTCTATTCTCTTTTGTTAAATTTCTAAAGATAAGTATATTAATAGCCAGAATAACAAGTATTACAGATAAAACTGTTAATCCTTTTTCTGTAACTATATTAGAACTATATAATATAGCAGTAATAAATCTTGTCATAATTTTCTTTTTAGTTTCTAGTTCATTTGTTATCATATTTACATCTATTGCATTATGAAAATCCCAATTTGTATTTGAATTTTCTATCCATACTTTTCCATACCATAAACCAACTAATATAATCCATAAGACTATGAAAATACTAAATAATTTTAAATTTTCTTTTCTTTCTATTTTATCTTTATTTTTACAGATACTTAATATGGCAATTCCAATTGTTAAAAATGCTAAACCTAATCCTGAAGTCTTAGTAAGTGATAACATTACTATACCTGAAAATATCATTAACATCTTGTATGTTTTGTTATTTTCCTGTCTATATATACTATATATAGTGTATGCGAACATGACACCGATAATGGCATCTACTAATATATCGGTATAAAATGTTGGTTTTAATATCATAGGAATACATATAATTCCTAAAACCATTACTATATCTTTTATTTGTATTTTTTTCCATGTAATATTTTTTGCAATTGGAATAATAATTGAAAAATATAATATACTTTGGGATGTAATAACTGTATCTTCTGAATATATTCCTTGTAACTTTAAAACTAAATATTGAAATATAGCTGTAAATGGAGGATATTCACTATAATTTATTACTGAATCAGCATTGATTCCGAATTGATTATTTTGAAACATGTTTTTTATAATAACAGCCCAATGATTAAATTCGTCATAATCTTCAAAAATTTTACCTTTATTTAAAATAGATACTATAATAACCAGGACTACATATATTAGTAGTCCTGGCGTTATAATATTATTAAATAATTGTTTAATTTCTTTTTTCTTATTTGCCAAGTATATTTTTATTCCTATATATATAATTTGCAATATGGTTAAAACTTCTATTACATATATTCCCCATAAAAGTTTATCAAAAATTCCAAATATATATATCACTAAAATAATTGCCGTAACACTTATCGGAATTGTTATTTCTATTTTTTTATTAAAAATGTTTGACAAAGTTATTGAAAATATACATATGATAAATAATATACTTATATATTCCATTATTTTACTCCTAAATTAACTTGTACTTTATCTTCTCCCAATATATTCCACTCAGAATCCCATGTCTCAGGAATTTCTTCTGCTTCTATATTTATAATAAGATTTCTACTATATAATTGTGGTGGAGAAGAATTTCCTGTTACATTTTTTTCCATCTCGATTACACTTTTAGGTATATTAATTGTACAAGGCTCTTCAGGTCTCATCCATGCTAATGCATTTTTCTCAATCTTTATTAACGTACTTGGTAACTTTATTTCATTTACTCCCCATGTACCAACAAATAGCTCAGCACCTAATTCTTGAATTCCTTCTGAAACAGTTATCTTCTTTATTTTAAAATTCATATAACTGTATCCTTTTCCCTCAGCATCTTCTGGATTCCAAAAAGAATAATTAAATCCCTCTCCATAATTTCCTCCTGGTTGATAATCTGGTTCTAATCTTATTACTGGCATAGAATTAATGTAATTCGGTATTACAATTTCTGTATCATCTCCTCTATATCCTAATATTGTTACTGTATTATTATCTTCTATCCTATATACCCAGTCATTTATATCATCAGGTTCTACAATTTCCATTGTATCCTTTGAAATTTTTACTGTCATACCTTCTTCATTTTCTTCCCTTGTTATAATATACAAATTATTATTATACATAACTCTTACATTATTTTCATCTATTTCGCCTATAATCTGTATTTCATCTTGATTTTCCATTAACATCAAATATATCGGTATTGCTATTTCCTCTAATTCTGCTATTTTCCTAGATTCCAATATTTCTATTTCTCTAGTTTCGCTATAAAGTTTAATCTTTTCCCTATATAGCTCACCATTATTTTCCCTAATACAGTCAAGTGTTTCTTCATTATTTAAAAGTGTAATTTCATAAATACCTTTCAAATTTATTATTTCATTAAAATCAATTTCTTCTCCTGTTTCATAATAATTCATCCACTGTTCCATTGTTGATAATTTAATTTGTTCATCACTTGATCCTTTATTATATTCATTTATTGCCTGTTGTGCTTTTGCAAGAATTCCATTATCTCCTGTTAAAGCTGCTATTGTTACTCCTGCTAAGATTAATAACACTATTATTGTTATAACAAGAGCTATCAATGTTATGCCTTTTTCTTTTTTTCTTCTTAATACTTGTTTCATTTATTTTAATCCTCCTTCATTTGTTTTATTTTGTAATTTAATCATTAAGTATGTTACTTAAAGATTAAATTTATAAATAAATAAGAACAATAAAACATTGAAAAGTCAATAAAAAAAATAAAGATTTGTGATATAAAAATTTTCAAATAAAACTAATATATAGATATAAGAAATTTCTTAATATATCAACGTTTTAAAACTTTGAAAGTTCTTTAAGTAACATACTTAAGGAAAAAATAAAAGTAAACGAAAGAGGGAAAAATAGAACAGTTGAGACGATTTTTAAGAAAAAAGGGAGACAGGCATAACTTTAATTGCACTAGTAATCACAATTTTGTTCTCTTATGACGAAAGAATAAAATATATTAATAGCAAAGCTTTCCTCCTACAAACAATTTAGTAAATTATAAAATTCTCACATATTTAAAAAATGAATTTGTAAAAAATACAACTTCATTTTTTTTATTTTATAATAATAGTAAAAATTAAAAAGTTTAGAATTATATAGAAAATAACCAATCAAAGAAAGATTATATATGTGTAAAATTCAAAGGTCTCGAATTTGTGACCTTTGAAAAATAAAAAAATTGTCTTTTTTGAGATTTTTAATGAAAAATTTGGGAATAGATGATATAATGCAGATTAACAGAAAATGAATTGTGTAGATAAATGGATAAAAGAAACAAATACTTTTATAGATCCAGTAAAACAAATAAAACACAAAGAAAGAGAAAAAGAAGGGGATTTAGAAAGATAAAATAGAATTTATTTTATGAATCCATATTGTAAAAAAGGCTAATATTTGTTAGCCTTTTTAGTTTGCCATCATAAATAAAAAAAGTTAGAATAAAGAAATTGATGAGATAGATATACTTAATAAACAAAGAAATATAGTAAGAAAAGAATAAAAATATATTTATTC
>CAWVFT010000077.1:0-9117 GCA_963928635.1 Bacillota bacterium
TTACAAGAGGATATGATGTATGACCAAATATCAATAAAAGAATATAAAGACCCGTTTAACGGGTAACGAGAAACGCATGCGTCGGAACAGCTATGAACCTTGAGGCTCTGCTTGTAACATAGCCTTTTAGGCGTTATGAGTAAAAAGCCCCCGGCTTAGCCGGGGGATAATTACTAAAGATTACTATCCAATTTTATAAAGAGCTTTTACATCCCATGATGTTCCTTCTCGGCTGTCATTCAAAATAATCCCTTTGCCATCTAAATCATCACGAATAGAATCTGCCATTTCAAAATCTTTTGATTTTTTAGCCTCTGCTCTCTTTTCAATCTGTTCTTTAATGTAATCTTCGTCAAGTCTGATTTTTTTAAGATACTTGCATTTAAGTCCTGCAATAAAATGTTCTGGATTCTGTTCAAATAGTCCCAAAACCGAATATGCTTCATGCAATTCTTTTAGAATCTTTAACATTGTATTTGCAGTTGCCCTTCTGTTGTTTTTCTTTGCTGCCTTCATACTAGCATTTGCATACTTGAAAATAGAATGCAAATTTGCTAATGCTGCTGATGTGTTAAAGTCATCATCCATCACTTCAACAAAATTTGAAACAATTTCAGCCGAAATATCATTTGCCAGCCCTTCTTCATTTTCATTACCACCATAGTTGTTCGCAAAGTCTAACATATTCTTAATAGTGGTATAGAAGTAATATAAATGGCTCTCTGCAATCTGGTAATCGATATCAAGTATATCAACATCAGAAGCATAATGCTTAGAAAACATCACATATTTTATTGCTTCATAGTTGTACTTCTTTAAAGCATCTCTAATTGTCAGAGAATTCCCCAAAGATTTACTCATCTTTTCACCATTAATTTTTATTAAACCACAATAGGTCCAAAAATTGGCAAACTTTTTTCCTGTAAGAGCTTCACTTTGTGCAATTTCGTTCTCGTGATGTGGAAAAAGTAAATCTCTACCTCCACCATGAATGTCAATAGTTTCGCCTAAGGTATCCAAAGCCATCGCAGAGCATTCAATATGCCATCCCGGTCTCCCTTTTCCCCAAGGCGAATCCCATGATATTTCTCCTGGCTTTGCTGATTTCCATAATGCAAAATCAATAGGATTTTCCTTTCCTTCTTCAACTTCAACACGTACTCCGTTTAAGAGTTCATCGACCTTTCGGCGTGATAGTTTTCCATATTCAGGAAACTTTCTTACTGAATAATACACATCTCCTTTTTCTGTTGGATATGCATATCCTTTCTTAATAAGTTCACTAACAAAATTTATTATTTTGTCAATGTACTCTGATGCCTTTGTGTAAATGTCTGCATCTGTCACATGCAATCCTGCCATATCAATTTCGGTTTCTTTAATTTGTTCTTCCGAAAAATCTAATGCATTCTTGCCAAACTCATTTGCTCTCTTAATGATTTTGTCATCCACATCAGTGTAGTTTCGTACATATTTAACATTGTAACCCATATACCTCAAATAGTCTGCAATCATTGCATATACTATTGCCTGTCTAGCATGACCAATATGGCACAAATCATATACAGTAATACCACATGCATACATTCTTACATTTTTTCCCTCAAGTGGAACAAATTCTTCCTTTCTTCTTGTCATTGCATTGTAAATTTTCATGTCCTGACCTCCTTAAACTTTTGTTGAATTTACAACAGATAGCTTCCTAAAAAATCTAATGAAGTTTCTTCACCAAAAATTTTTTTAGTAAAAACTACCATTTTACATAATGTATTATATCATATAACTGTTGTAAAATCAAAATTAATATTTTTATATTTTTATATTTTAATATCTTAGATTTTCCAAGATTTTTATGATTTATTTTTAACTACAATTATTAATTATCTATATATATATTTGTATTAATATATCTCTGAATATTTCTTTAGTCTCTATTAAACTTATATAAGTATATTTACAGTATTTTATATTTATACGAAAAAGCTATGTAAACATTTTAGAAATTGTCTACATAGCTCTTCTATTATATTCTTTTAATAAATATATTATTTAATAACTATTGTAGACATAATAATACATACTCATATCTACAAAATAGATAGAGTATTATTACATACAACAACAATTAAATAATATATTTTGATTTTTCATTCTTCTTTCATCCTTTAAATTTATTTTGATATATTATATTCTTATTATTTTATTTTGTCAATATATTAAAAAAAGAAATCTAGGAAATATTGTTATATAATTGATTTATTCAAATGTAAATATTGACTATAAAATTTAAAATTGATATAATTAGCAAAAAAAGGAGGAATATAGTATGCCTGTTATGGTTGGTGGAGTAATAGAAAAAAATGGTAAATTTTTATTAGTACAAGAAGCAAAAGAAAATTGCAAATGTAAATGGAACTTACCAGCAGGACATTTAGAAATAAATGAAACTGTTTTTGATGGTGCAAAAAGAGAAATATTTGAAGAAACAGGTTGTAATGTTGAATTGACAGGATTACTTCAAATTTCACATAGAGTTTTTGAAGATAAAATATTTGTAGGATTTATGTTTTCTGCCAAAATAATAGAAGAACATATTAATTTTGACAAACATGAAATTTTAAATGTAAAATGGTTCTCTTATGAAGAATTACTCAATATGAAAGATGATTTAAGATTATATAATTGGATAATTAATGCTATAAAATCATATAAAGATAATAAAATTATGGATTTACATACTATAAATATGGATTCTGATGTGAATATTGATTAAAAATATAGAACCATTATTTTCTTTCAAATAATGGTTCTATATTTTTAAGTTTTACTTCTTCTTGAATGTCAATATAATTCCATGTTTTTTGTTCAATTTTTAAGTAGTTTCTTATCTTCTCAGCTGTTTTTGGCATAAAAGGTTCAATTACATTTGAAATATTTGCTATTATTACAGCACAAGTATATATAATATTATCAAATTCATTTTTATTTTCCTTAAACTGTATCCATGGTTTTTTATCATCATAATATTTATTGGCATAATCTAATAATTCTATAATTTTATTTGTAGCATTTCTAAATTCTATTTTTTCAATACATTCTGATATCTCTTTATATATATTTTCAATGTATTCTTTTACATCTTTATCTATATTTCCATTTGGTATTTGAACTAATCCTTTATATTTTAATGTTCTATTTACAAAATTTCCTAATTTATTTGTTATTTCGTTATGTGTTAATGTATAATCATCATCTGTAAAATTTGTGTCTCTTGTTTCTGGTCCATTTTTGATAAGATGAAATCTTAATGTATCAGTATTGTATTTTTCTATTGCTTCTAAAATAGTCATTCCTATACCCTTGCTTTTTGAAAACTTTTGATTATGAAAGTTTAAATATTCAGTTGATACTATTTTATCTGGTAATAGATAATTCTCATTAATTCCTAATAATAGCCCTGGTAATATTAAAGTATGGAAAACTATATTATCTTTTCCGTGTACCATATATATAATGTTTTCATTTTTCTCTTTTTTCTTCCACCAATCTTCCCAATTTAAACTATTTTCTTCACAATACTTCATTACTGTTGTTATATATCCCAAAACAGCATCAATCCATACATACATTCTTTTATCTTCAAAGCCTTCTACTGGAATTTCAATTCCCCAATTCAAATTACGTGTTACAGCTCTATCTTTTAAACCTTCTTTTAGATATTTATGTGTTTCATTTTGTGAATTTTTTCTCCAACTTGTTTCATTTTGTCTTATATATTCTTCTATTTTTGGTTGTAATTTTGATAATGCAATATATAAATTCTTATTTGGTTTAGTAGATGTTTTAGTTTCACAATCTATACATACTGCATTTTTCAAATCATCTTTTGTTGGAACATATCCACAATCGCATTGATCTCCCTTTGTTTCTTCTCCACAATTTGGACAAGTCAATTTCAGTTCTCTATCTGCCACAAATTTATGGCAATGTTCACAATAATTATCTTCATCTACTTTTTCATATATATATCCATTATCATATATTTTTTTAAAAATTTCTTTTACTTTCTCCTTATGATATTCATCTTCTGTTTTCGTATATAGATCATATGAAAAGTTCATCTTGTTGAATACCATATTAAATTCTTTATGATATCTTTCTGATATTTGTTTTGGGGAAATACCTTCTTTTTTTGCTCTTTCTGTAATTGGTGTACCATGACAATCAGTTCCAGATACATATACAACTTCATCTCCTATTTGTCTATGATATCTTGCCAAAACATCACCTGAAATTAATGCTGCCAAATGTCCAAGATGTAATGAACTGTTCGCATATGGCCAAGCCCCACCAATAATAATTTTTCTATTCATCTTATCACTCCTTAAATCGTTTTATGATTTTATTGTAGATTCTTATATATAAAGTAATTTAGGTCTCAATAAGAGACCTATTATATAATTATTTTTCGGCTTTTTTTATTTGTGTAAGATTCCATCTAAAATTATAATCCATACTACGGGTTTTCTTTCCTATATAGTCTTTACCTTTTGTCTTTAAAATATCCCTAATTTTTAATATTTCACTTTCAAGTAAATCTTTTGAATGGATAAATTCTTTTAAATCTATAGGTGGAAAATCACATGCTTTTAATAATCCTGTTGAAGATAGTCTAAATCTATCACAACCAACACATAAATTGCTAGATTGATTATGCACTATACCGAATAGTTGTCCTTTATCATTTATATAATATTTTGTTGGTCCGTTTCCTCTACGTGTAGTATCCAACTTAAAAGGTCCATACATTTCATTCATTCTCTCAAGAATTTCATCATGTGGAACTTGTTGATCTTTTGTAAACCATTCTGCTACAGGTCCATATAAACCAAGTTCAAGAAATCTTGGAATAATGTCTTCATTCCAGCAATAATTTACAATATCCTCCATATCCATATCAGTTATTCCTCTTATAACTATGCAATTTGCTTTAACCTTTAACCCTAATGCTTTTGCTTTTGAAATTCCCTCTTTTACTTTTCCAACTAACTCACCTTTAGAATTAGTTAATTGATGATATTTTTCAGGATTTATAGAATGTAAACTAATATTAAGTCTTTTTAATCCTGCATCAGCTAAATCTTCTATTTTATCTGATAGTAATTGTGCATTAGTTGTCATTGCCATTTCAATTTCTCCACCTGTTATTTTTTGACAACCTTTTACTAAATCAACAATATCTTTTCTTAAAAGTGGTTCTCCTCCAGTAAAATGTATAGTTTTTAACTTATAGTTGTCATAAATCACTTGTGCAATTTCCAATAATTGCTCCGTTGTTAAAGCATTCAGTGTTTTTACTTTTGGTGGGTGACAGAAAATACAATCATTATTACATAAATCTGTAGCACCTATACGAAGTAAATAACCTAACCCTGATTGAGTGTCATTAATTTTTTCTTTTTCCATAATATAACCCCCATTTTTTATTTTTAAAATAATTATTTATAATAATTTACAATTATTTCCCACTTTTCTCCAAATTTATCCTCACATTTATTTATCGTTTTTACCTCATATCTTATAGGAAATTCAAATATATCTAAATCCAAAAGTGTACTATGAAATTCTCCCATTTCTCCAAAAGGATTCATATCTAATTTTTTAAATTTTTCATATATTTCATCGTCTAATATCTTTCCAATACAATCTTTTATTTGTGGACGCACAGATGATAATAAACATTTCAAATTTCTTTTCTTCATTTCTTTAAATAACCAATCATAATTCTTTTTCCATAAAGGCATACATGGTTTAAGTCCCACAGAATCACATATTTTGATTTTTCTATTAGCATTTTTTATACTACATATATCACCAAAAACCACAAATTCTACACCTTGTGCTTTGTACACCTTTAATAATGTTTCTATTTCATGAGATTCTTTCCAATGACCATTAGAGTATACTATTGGTATTTTAAGTGATTTTGATTGAAGCTCCATTAAGTCAGTATCATGTTGGTGAAACATTGGATGTTTTTGTTCACAACAATTAATTAGGGCTACTATTTCTGCATTTTCACATGCAATAGATAAAGCCAATCCACTATCTTTACCTCCACTATATAAGCAAACTCCCTTTTTATTTTTTGGTATCATTCTTAGAATATTTTCATCTTCATAATTTAATATTTCGTTTTCCATTAATTCCTCCATAGGATTATATTTTGATTTTATTATATTACTTCTGCTCTAAGTTGTCCACATGCTGCTTTAATATCTCCTCCTACTGTCCCTCTAACACTGACATTAATTCCTTTCTCTCTTAAAATATTTACAAAACTATTTATTTGATTTTGTGTACTTGGTTTAAATCGTTCCTGACCAGAATCATTTGCCGGAATCAAATCAACTCGACAATTTATTCCTTCTAGCAACTTAGCTAGTCTATTTGCATCTTCGTTAGAGTCATTCAATTTACTAATCATTATATATTCAAATAGAATATTTTTATCTGTTAGTTCTGTATAATACTTACAGGCTTTTAAAAGTTCTGAAATATTCCATTTTTTATTAATTTTCATTAATTCATTACGAACTTCATCAACAGTAGCATGTAAGGAAACTGCAAGATTAAATTGAGGATTAAATTCTGCTAATTTATAGATTTTATCTACAAGACCACACGTTGATATCGTAATACGTTTTGCTTCAATATCTAATCCTTTTGGATCTATTGCATATTCTAAAAACTTTAAAACATTTTCGTAATTATCAAACGGTTCACCCATTCCCATCAATACAACACAAGTAATTTTTATATTTTCGCTATCTTGAATTTCTTCAATCTGAAGAGACATTTCTTTTGGAGTCAAGTTTCTTGCAAATCCACTTTTTCCAGTTACGCAAAATGCACAATTCATTTTACATCCTACTTGAGTTGAAATGCAAATTGTATGTCCATGTTTACATTTCATTAAAACACTTTCAACAGTTTGACCATCTTTTAATTTAAATAAAAATTTTTTTGTTTCTCCGTCACTTGATAATAATCTTTTAATTATACTACTTTCCATATAACTTATATCTCCTTTTTTTATTAAAATTTCATTTCTTATTTTTAGTGAGTAAAATCATCATCTATTATTTTTTTTCTTTCTGATTTTACCTGTTGTCTCACAAATTCATTATATTTCTCCATAATTACTGTTGACAATTCAAAAGGTTTTTCATAATCAGTCTGAAGAATAAGATTAGCTTGACTCAAAACATCCTCCATTCCCCATTTTTCTTCTCTTATTTTTCTTTCCTTAAATATTTTTTGTACTTCATCTAGTGACATAAATTCAGATTCTCTATTAATGAATCTTCTTAATATTTCTTCTTCTGCACATGTTAAGCCAACAAAAAATGGAAATCGTATTCTATTTTTTACTGCATTAATTTCTGCCATACTTCTTACTCCAACAACAATAATATTTTCGTTGCTATGTTTTTCTAATATTCTTTTTACATAATAAGCATTTCCATATTTTCTAACTATGTCATCAGTATATTTAAGACGTTGGTTTGTAGTCAAATAATCTTTATCACAACCTGATAATGATGAGTCAAATTCAATTTTTACTCTTTCTAAATAAACTTTTTTTACTTCATGACCTATTTCATATAATTCAAAGCCAGTTCTTGATGCTAACATCTTACCAAGGGTACTTTTGCCAGAGCCTGTTTCTCCCATAATTATAATTCCCATATTATAAATTCTCCAATTTTATCTGTTCATATTATAATCATTCGTAGCTTATTTCTTTATCTCTAGCATTTTATATCTTATAGTATTAACTCGTTATATAATCAGTCATAATTATATATTATCTTCCATGAAAAGTCAATATATTTAATGATTTTTGCCATTTTTTGCCATTTACCCATTTTTCAAACTATTGTGTAAGTCTTATTCAATTTTTTATTTTTCCTTATATTTATATTGTTTAATATATTGTATTTTTTATTTTTCTATAATTACTTCGTCAATATCTTCTTCAATACTTTCTGTTATTTGTTTTATTTTAGCATTTTTATTTATAATTTCTACTTTATAAGAATCTTTATCTATTTCTATAATTGTTGCTATATCATCATTTTTTAGTTTAACTACTTCAAACAGTTTCCTTTTCATATATTGTTCTTTTCATATTTTTTTATTAGAATAATCTCTTTCATATTGCAATATATCTTTTAATAATTTCTTGTCAGATACGACTTTTTGCAATTTTGTAATTAAACTATTTTCTTTTACATTCTTTTTAGTCAAATCTTTTTCCTTATACAATTCAAGTAAATCATCCTTAAAAACTGCATTTGTAAATTCATCTCTCATTTTATTTACTTGCATATATTTTACGAAATAATTCTTTTTTCTTTTTTTACTCCATATCATTACTTGAAGATATGGATGTCCATCCTCCAAATGAACTGCTCCACAATATTGAAAATCTTCATATTTTATATTCAATTTTTTAGCAAAACTTACTAATTTACTTTCAAATAATTCCTTCCTTTTATCTTGTGAATCATATCCAAACCTTATTGTATCATATTCATCAAGAGATAATGTACATCTATATATTGGCACTTTTCTTTCAGCAAGATTGATTATAAATTGATTTATTGAATCAACATTTTTCATATTTTCTATATCAGGAAACTCTTTTATTTTTCCAAACAATCCATGTTCTGTATTTTTATTTTTTATTGCATATTCACTATATGCTAGATAATTTGTATAACTTTTATGCTTGAAAAAAGTTGTTCTTTGTTAGGATTAAAAACCTCAAATATAAAAATAAGATTATTCATTTCCATATAGTTTAGATATTATTTCTCCATTAAGATAAGTATTTATAGCTGTCGTTCTTAAATATTTTGCATTTATTTTTCTTTGACTTGCTATAAATGATTTTAATTTTTCATCTAACATACGGTCTAATTCTTTCACTATAAAATCTAAACTATCTTTATACATTTGAACATTTAATTCCTTATCTATACCTGCTCTAACAAGTTCTGATACATTATTATATGAACTTTTTTCTACAACCTTTGTAATCATTTCTTT
>CAWVFT010000078.1:0-3996 GCA_963928635.1 Bacillota bacterium
AACTGGAATAACATTAATTAGTCTTGTGATAACAATTATCATATTATTAATTTTAGCAGGAATAACAATTGCTACAATTACAGGAGAAAACGGAATAATAAAAAATGCAAATGATGCAAAAGAAAAAACTGAAATTGCAGAAGAAAAAGAAATAATAGATAGAGCTACTATACAAGCTATGGGTAAAAATAAAAGGGGAAATTTAGTTGAAGATGAACTACAAGAACAATTAGATAAAATAACTGACAGTAGAAAAACAGAAGTGTCAGATAATGGAGAGGAGTTTGAAGTTGTTTTTGTGGGTAGCAATAGATATTATACTGTAGATAAAGATGGAAATATCGTAGAAGAAGGAAAAATAGTGATAGATAAATCACCAGGAGATATCACGAAAGATGAAAATGGAAATACTTTAAAAGGCGATGAAAGTGAACCATATGAAATTTGGTGTATAGAGGATTTAGTAACTTTTTCAATAATGAATAACGGCGGAAATAAAGAATTAGGAATTAATATGTTTAATTTTAAAGATAGTTATATAAGTTTAAAAAGAACTTTAAACTTCAAGTCAATATATTCATATAATGATTTTACAACAACTCTATATGGTGATTTAAATAAAGATGGTCAAATAGATGATTTAAAAACAGAATTAACGAAAGAAGATACAAATTGTATTGGATTTACACCAATAGGAAATACTACTTATAGTTTTTCAGGTGCTTTTTTAGGCAATGGTTTTGAAATTAATAATATATATGAAAATTCAAAAACAATAGCAGGATTATTTGGAGAGGTCGATAATGCAACTATAACTGATTTAGGTATAAGTGGAACTTTAATTTCAAATAATGGTTCGGCAGGAGGTATAGTAGCTTTAAACAATAATATAAATACAACAGTAAATATAAGAAATTGTTATAATAAATGTAACATAATAGCAAAACTTGTGCCTCAGTATAATGGAGCAGGAGGGATTGTTGGAGGAGGATATTCAACTAGTTCTAATTTGAATATTATCAATTGCTATAACGAAGGAGATATTACAATAGAAGGAATAGAGTCATATCATCCCGCAGTAGGAGCAGGAGGAATAGTAGGAAATTATAGGGGAAGCAGAATTTTAAAAATTTATAATTCATATAATAGTGGAAAAATTGTATCAATTACAGATGCAGCAGGAATTTTAGGTGGAACTTGGGCAGAGGGTACGTTAAATTTAGTAAATTGTTGTAATTATGGAGAAATTTTAGGTAGTACGAATTATAATATAATAAATACGACTAATCCAAACAGAATTTTAATTAATTGTTATTATTTGAAAAATAACTACAACGGAAAAGATTCTTCGTTTGTAACATCCTATACAAATGAAGAAGTAGATAATATAATAAATAAATTAAATGATTATATATCATCTGTTATTGTACAAGATACTTCATGGAACAAATGGATAAATGGAACAAATGGACCAATATTTGAGAAAACAAAATAATATATAATGAATAGAAAAATTTTTTAATTACTGTTTTCTACAATCAGAAAGGCTAACATATACTTAAATATGATAGTCTTAATTTTTTTCTAAACAACATAATATTTATCACTTAATTTCTTTAGTTCCATTCTAAAATCTTCAATTTGCTTATCATTATACTTATCCCTTAACTGTTGAGCCTTTTTTTTTATAAAGTTATTGATAAGTAAATTTCTTATTGTTTCAAAATATTCTATGTATCCTTTATGCTTTTTCTTTGATATTTTATCAATTTTATATGTCCACTGATATAAATAAGTTTGAGTAACATATGTATCTTCTTCTAGTTCTTCGACTCTTTCATCTGCATAATATTTTGAGTTTTCAATAAATACACCAATTTTATATTTATATAAAAGATCAGTCCTAAATACATCAGTATTATATGTTTTTACAATAATATCAATTAAAGTTTGTGTATAAAAATGAATATATGGAGAAAAAGATAAACTGTTTTTTACCATTAGAAACATTTTGAATAGATAATCCATTTGTATATCTGTAGAATTAGACTCTTTACTATTTTAGCAACTTATAATGAATTTATCAAGATAGAAATGATACTTTTGTCTGGCTAACATGATGTAAAGGGGCAATTCTCTAAAAGGAGAAATGAGGGCAAATCTCATATGGGTATTTGATTTACTACTTGTAGTTATTTTAGCTCTAGAAAGCGAAGCGACGTAGAGATAAATTATGCGAAACGAAGAGGAGCTTTAGTAATAAGGACAAACAAGAAACGAATATAATTAATAGAAAGGTAGGTGAATACTCTGAAAATGACAAAAAAGAATGATAAGGAGAAGAAGCAAAAAGACAAACTACCATTTGCAGTTTTTATATGTCCAAAATCAAACGTGGGTGATACTAGGGATTATAAACAGGTATTCACCGATATTATATCTGATAGAATACAAGAAAAACACAAATAAGAATAAGAACAAATTTTTGCAGATATATTGAAAAAATTTATGATTTATGATATAAATTATATATCAAATGAAACAATATAAATTTAAGAGAATTTCAACTGTTCGGAAATTCCAAATAGTTGAAAAAAGGAGAAAATCAATGAAAAATAGAAATGAAAAAAATGAAAATAAGAATATGCAAATTACATCTCATGACTTTTTAATATATAGAAATGCTAATGATGATGTAAAGGTTGAGGTATTATTAATTAATAAAGATATATGGTTAACTCAAAATTTAATTGCTGAATTATTTGGGGTTGCAAGAAGTACGATAACGGATCATATTAATAATATATTAAAAAGTGGAGAATTAGATGAAAAAAGCACCGTCGGAAAAACCGACATTGCAAATTCTGACAAACCAGTAAAGATTTATAATCTTGATATGATTATTGCTGTTGGATACAGAGTAAATTCAAAGAAAGCTACTGATTTTAGAATATGGGCAACAAAAATTTTAAAAGAGTATATGATTAAAGGTATTGTAATGGATGATGAAAGACTTAAAAATCCAAACTATATTTTTGGTGAAGATTACTTTGAAGAAACATTAGAGCGAATCAGAAATATACGAGCAAGTGAACGAAGATTTTATCAAAAAATTACAGATATATATTCTGCTTGTAGTATAGATTATGATAAAGATGCAGAAATTACAAAAACATTTTTTAAAACAGTACAAAACAAATTACATTTCGCCGTTACTGGAAATACTGCGGCAGAGATAATTTATAATAGAGTTGATTCTAATAAGGAACATATGGGATTGACATCATGGAAACAATCACCTAATGGTCCAATATATAAATATGATGTAGATGTGGCAAAAAATTATTTAACGGAAAAAGAATTGCATGATTTAAATAGAATTGTTACAATGTATTTAGATTATGCAGAATTACAGGCAGAAAACCATAATGCTATGACTATGCAGGACTGGATTGAAAAACTGGATGCTTTTTTACAATTTAATGGACAAGATATATTGCACAATGCGGGAAAGATATCACAAAAAGTTGCTCAAGAATTAGCATATAAAGAATATGATAAATTTAAATTAAAACAAGATAAATTATATGTATCTGACTATGATATGTTTGTAGAACAAATAAAACTTATTGAAGATAAAAAATGAACTTGCAATTAACTCTTGCAAGTTGAAATATGAACTAATAAGTAATTCTTATCAGTTGGTAACAATTTGTCACCAACTGATAAAATATTCTATTAATGCTACTTTACTAGAAATTTACCATTTTTATAAACTAGAGTATCTCCATTTTTTGCATTTTTTGGAATGTCATCTATGGGGATATTTTCTGGCTTGTTAGTATTTAGATTCTTGCAAACAGCAAAATCTATACCAATATCAGAAATTTGATAATATTCTGGTAAAACATTTATTTTTGAAGAAAGAGTTGCATAACTGCATTCACTTAAAAGGTTATCAATATTATTTGCATTTGCTGGGATTCCTGTGTAATC
>CAWVFT010000079.1:0-17126 GCA_963928635.1 Bacillota bacterium
CATTTTCTGTTATTAAATTATAAATAATAAAAAGTTGCCAAAATGCCCCGTCCCCATTGGCAAACTTGTCAAAAAGCCCCGTCCCCATTGGCAACTTTTGTTACATAAAAACTGTTATTTTCTCCTTTTTGTAGTGTTACTATTTTTTTTGATAATTTATCAATATTTTCTTTTATCTTGTTTATTATTGCTGTTTCTCCTTCTGTGTCTTTTACTATTGCTATTTCTTCTTCATTTAAATTTTCTATTTTTATGTCATACCCATTATTATTTTCTTCTCCATTTGTTTCGTTTGAATAATCTTCTAGGTATTCCGCAATTTCTACTGTATATTCATTTTGGTTTTTTTCTATGTTGTTTATATAAAATACATCTTCTTTATCATCAGTCTGTATTTCTCCTGCTACATATAAGTTTGAAGATTCGTCATATTTTAAATTTTCAGTTCCTTCTTCTTGAAATTCTTTTGTGAAGCTTGTCCCAAATATTTCTGTTGCTTTACTTTGTATTTGTTCTCGTGATACTGCATATTCTTCTAAATTGTTTACTACAACTTGCCATAGCCATAAATCTGGTGCGTTATTTATATTATCAAACACAGGTAATGCTTCTCCTGTTACTTCTTTCCAAGCATAGATTTTTGTTATATATTCTTCTATTTGCCCTACTTCACTTGCTGTTACATTGTCTTTATTTTTTGTACTTTCTCTATATATTACCATTCCTACAAATATTACTAATAACACACATATTATAGCTATCAATTTTTTCATGAATATGCCTCCACTTCTTTTGTTTTTTACATTTTATCACAGGCTATTTCTAAATTCAATAATTTGTTGTACAAATAGAGTTGCTGAATAATGGTCTTTTAATAAAATAGATTAAAAGACCATTATCCAGTAACTCAAATTCTTAATTTTTGACCCACATATATTAAGTTTGCATCTTTAATTTGATTTAATTCTACTATTTCTTTTACTGTTGTTCCGTGTATTTTGGCAATTTCGCTTAGTGTATCTCCTTTTTGTACTGTATAAAGGCAGTGCCCACAGTCATGTTCTACATTTGCATTTGATATTACTCTTGTAGTTATAGGAACTTTAATTATATTTCCAGCATAAATCCTGTTTGGGTTACTTATTCCATTTAGATTAGCTAATATATTTACTGTTGTTCCATATCTTGATGCTATTTCACTTAATGTATCTCCTCTTTGTATAGTATAATTAATTGTTGATGTTACTGTATTATTTGATGTGTTTGGTATTTGCAATATCTGACCAATATATATTAAGTTGGGGTTTTTTATTCCATTTAATCTTGCTATTGCACTTACTGTAGTTCCATATTTTAAAGCTATTTTTGTTAATGTATCTCCTCTTTTTACAATATAGTTTTCGTTATTATTGTTGTTTCCAGAATTTGATGTGTTATTTTTTGTTGGTATTAATAATTGTTCTCCTACATATATTAAATTTGGATTTATTATTCTATTTATTCCTGCAATTTCATTTACTGTAGTTCCATATCTTACAGCGATTTCGCTTAATGTATCTCCTCTTCTTACTGTATATTTTATATAACTGTTGTTTCCAGAATTCTCTCCATTGTTACCATTATTTCCGTTTCCTTCGTTTCCACTATTATCATTGCCATTATTTCCTGGATTTATTGGATCTGTATTTGATAAGAATATTTGCTCCGTAAATCTGTCTCTATCTACATATCCATTTATTCCATCTATTATACCTTTATCTGTATACTGAAAACCTATCCATGTATTCCATTTTCCATTGTTTTGTGGTTCATTTACCTCATATTCTGCTACCCATAAAGGATATTGATTTGCAAGCCCTTGACTAAATACTGTTCTTGCACTATATGTATTGCTATACACTACCATTTCTTTTCCTGTTATTTCTTCTACTTTTCTTAAAAATGTAAATGATATTTCGTTTACTTGTTCATTTGTTAAGCTTCCAAAAATTTCAAAGTCCATTGCTAGTCTGCAGTCTGCTGTCATTCCTGATATTGCATTTGCAAAGTATTCTGCCTCTGCTACCGCTTGTGCATTGTTTCTTGCTCTTACAAAATGATAAAATCCAATTTTTAATCCGTTTGCTCTTGCATTTTCATAGTTTCTTCTTAAATATGCATCTGTTATCGTTTGTCCTTCTGTTGCTTTTATGTACACAACTTCAATTCCTGCATTTTTAACTCTTTCATAATCTATTGCTCTCTGATAATTACTTACATCTATTCCGTCATATATTTTTTCACTTGATGGCTCTATTGCTTTTGCTTTTGGAATTGCTATGCTATTAAATATTATTAACATCACTAATATTGTTTCACTTAATTTTTTAAATATTTTTTTCAAAAATAAAACCTCCATTCATATTACATAATATGAATAGAGTTTTTTGGTTGTGCTATTCTATATTCCATCTAAGTATAACTTTGAATAAATCTCCGTCAATTGAAATCTTAAAAGTTCCACCTTGTATTTCTGTTAAGCTCTCTGCAATTGATAAACCTAAACCACTTCCTTCTGTATATCTTGACTTATCGCCTCTTACAAATCTTTGCATTAATTCTTCAGCTGAAATATTTAGCCTTGTTGCTGAAATATTTTTTATTTCGAGTCTTATTTCTCTTTGTGTTTTTTGTAAGTTAATATATACTCTTGTATTTTCCATTGCATATTTTGAAATATTGCTAAATAGATTATCAATTATCCTGTACATATATCTGTTATCAGCTTCTATTTTTACATCTTCGTTTGTTACATCCAAATCAATTTTTAACTCTTTTTCTTTAAACTTATCTTCAAACTCACCAATTGCTTGATTTATTAGTTCTTTTAAATTTATTGTTTCTAAATTTAGTTTTACATTTCCAGAAGATACTTTTGAGGCTTCTACTAAATCCTCTATCAATTTTTTTAGTCTTTGTGATTTTTTGTCTAATATTGCAATATATTGTTCTATTGTTGCATTATTTATATCTTCTTTTTTTAGTAAATCTACATAATTTATTATTGAAGTTAATGGTGTTTTTATATCATGTGATACATTTGTTATAAGCTCTGTTTTTAGCCTTTCTGATTTTAGGCTTTGCTCTATTGCATTTGAAAATCCTCCTGATATATCATTTATATATTTTGCCATACTTTTTAATACTCCTGTTAACTCTTCTTCGTTTAAATGTACATCTGATTTACCTTCGTATATGTCTTGTAATGCTGTTTGTATTTTATTCATTTTTTTATTGTATTCTAATAATTTGTATAAAACCCATATCCAAAATACTAATAATAATATTACAGATAAAAATGAACCTGTTCCTGATAGTATATATGATACTATAATAAATAGTATATATAACAATATTATTTTCCTGTTTGTTTTAATTTTGTTGTTTTCATCATCTCTAAATGTTTTGCTAAATTTATTTTTTAGCCATCTATATATTCTATATATTGTAAATGTGTGCCAAAATTCTTTTGCTTTTATCCTTTTTATTATTGTTGTTACATATAGTGCTAAGGCTGAATATGCAATAATATAACACATACTTACAATAGGTATTAATAGTTCTCGTGGTATGTAATAATTTAAACCACCTATAAATCCACCAAACATGATTCCTACTACTAAAAATGTAAAAAATGTTAATACTTCAAATGAAAATTTATCTATTCCGTTTAGATTTATTCCTTCTTTGCCTTTTTCGTGCCCTATTGCCCATACTAGATATATTATCATTCCTATTATTGCAATTGATGTTATAGGTATTATATATGTTGGATAGTTTGGATGTCTTTCAAATAAATCATATATTATTTTTTGCAAATAAAATGAATTTGAGTATGATATATCTTCTGGATTTAAGTTTGTATATATTTCAAAACCTTCTAATGTATCTGAATAGTAGTGTGTAGAAATTATATATTTTGCATTGTCTTGATTTAAATTTTGTATATTTGTATTTATAACTTCATTTTTATAAGTCCAATATATTGGCTCATTTTCCATTTCATGCATTTCTAACTCATAATCTGATGTTTTGATATTAGTGTATAAATTTCCTGTTTTTTCATCTATTATAATATAATTTATAAATCTACTTATTGAATAATCATTATATACTGATGATTTATAATATACTTTTCCTTTATAACTGTTATCACTTATCTCTGTATATCCATATGGTTCATTGTTTGAACTTGCTATCGTAGAATTTTTAATAGAATTCGTATTTATGAATATTGATGATATATACTCATTTGAAAAATTTTCTGTTTCTATATATTCTTCCGCTTTTGCATTTGTTTTATTATTTGAAAATAAAATAACATTTAAAATACTTGCCATTAATATAATTCCCATAATTGGTATTAAAATATAGCATAACATTTTTGTTAATGTCGATTCTCTTAATTTCTCCATATATTCACATCCTTTCATAGAGAGGGATTTGGGGACGTATCTTAAAATCCCTCTATTTAGGGATTTTAAGATACGTCCCCAAATCCCTCTATTTGATATCTTCTATTTTATATCCTATTCCCCACATTACTTTTAAATATTTGGGTTCTTTGGGGTTTATTTCGATTTTTTCTCTTATGTGTCTTATATGTACTGCTATAATGTTTTCTGCTCCATAACTTTCTTCATTCCAAACATTCTCATATATTTGTGATATTGAAAATACTTTTCCTTTATTTTTAAGTAAAAATTTTAGAATATTATATTCAGTTGCTGTTAATTTAATCTCTTTTCCATCAACAACAACTTTTTTGCTATCATCATCAATCCTTAAATCGCCAGATTTTAGTATATTACCATCTTTTTTTTGTGTAACATTTCCGAAATCTACATATCTTCTTATATTAGATTTTACTCTTGCAATTAGTTCTAATGGATTAAATGGTTTTGTTATATAATCATCTGCCCCTAAATCTAGCCCTGATATTTTGTCATAATCTTCAGATTTTGCAGATAACATTATAACTGGTATTGTCTTGCTTTTTCTTATTTCTTCTAATGTTTGTAGCCCGTCTTTTTTCGGCATCATTACATCTAATATAATTAAATGAATTTCATTTTCATTAACTTTTCTAATTGCTTCTTCTCCATCAAATGCTTTTATGATATTATACCCTTCTCTTGATAAATATATTTCAATTGCATTTGCTATTTCTTTATCATCATCAACTACTAAAATGTTGTACATAATTAATTTCATCCTTTCCTAGAGGTACAAATCAGGTTGGAAAAGAATTAAATTTTGGCTAGGAAAACAAGTTTGACGACGCCAAAATTGTAATTATTTTTCAACATTCATCCCTTCTTATTAAACTAGTATAATAATACCACAGGATTATTAACTTTGTATATACAAAATATTAAGATTTTATTAAAATGGTTCGTTGGGGACAGGTCCCATTTAACCAAAAACGGTTAAAAAGGGACAGGTTTTATTCTGACCTGCCTCCAAATTTTTTTGTTATTCTAAAAACTACTATTTTCTAGAATTTAGAAAATGCTAATTCTTTTTGTTTTTCTTGTTCTTCTATTCCTGTGGCTATTACTGTTACTTCTACGTCTCCGTTCATGTTTGAATCTATTACAGTTCCAAATATTACATTTGCATTATCATTTATTTTATCATTTACTAATCCTATCGCACTATTTATTTCTAATAAACTTAGATTTTCGTCTCCTTTGACATTAAATATTACACCTTTTGCTCCATCTATTTTGTTTTCTGTCAACGGATTTGTTATCGCTTGTTTTACTGCTTCTTCTATTTTTCTTTCTCCAGACGCTCTACCTATTCCCATATATGCTTTTCCATTATATTTTATTGTTGTTCTTATATCTGCAAAGTCTACATTTACTTCTCCAACAGACGTTAATAAATCTGTTATTCCTGTAATTCCTTGTTCCAATATTTTATCTGCTATAGAGAATGCAGAGTTTAGTGTTATTCTATCATTTGTAGTTTTTAATAAATTATCATTTAATACTACTATTAAATCGTCAACATTTTCTCTTAATTTTTTTATTCCATAATCTGCTCTTATCTTTCTTGCTTTTCCTTCAAATAAAAATGGTTTCGTTACAACTCCTATTGTTAATATTCCCATCTCTTTTGCTATTTCTGCTACTACTGGAGCTGCTCCTGTACCTGTTCCTCCTCCCATTCCTGCTGTTATGAATACTAGGTCTGCTCCTTGTAATATTCTCTTTATTTCTTCTTTGTTTTCTCTCGCTGCTCTTTCTCCTACATTTTCGTTTGCTCCTGCTCCTAACCCTCTTGTTGTTTCTACTCCTATTTGTAATACATTATTTGTTTTAGCTCTTTTTAATGTTCCTGTTTCTGTATTTAATAGATAAAATGATACTCCTTGTATTTTGTCTTCTATCATTCTATTTACTGCATTATTTCCTGCTCCACCTACTCCTATTACTTTGATTTTTGGTACTTTATTTTGTTCTTTTGGTTCTATGTTTATATTGTACATTTGTATTTCCTCCCTTTTTACGCGTCACGTAATATTTTATATATTAAAATTCTATTCTTTCTTCTAACCATTCTTTTAATTCTTCTATTTTTAATCTAATTTGTTCCATAGAGTCTCTGTCTCTTATTGTAACTGAGTTATCTTCTAAAGTATCAAAATCTATTGTTATACAATAAGGTGTTCCTATTTCATCTTGTCTTCTATATCTTTTTCCAATACTTCCTGTAACATCATAATCGCACATAAAATATTTAGATAAATTTGTATATACTTCTTCTGCTTTTTCAGATAACTTTTTAGATAATGGAAGAATTGCTACTTTAAATGGTGCTAATGCTGGATGTAAGTGAAGAACTATTCTTGTATCTCCTTCGGCAATTTCTTCTTCGTCATAACTATTACATAAAAACGCTAATGCTGCTCTATCACATCCCAAAGATGGTTCTATGCAATATGGTACAAATTTTTCATTTGTATCTGGATCCATATATGATAAATCTTGTTTTGAATGCTCCATATGTCTGCTTAGGTCATAATCTGTTCTGTCTGCAACTCCCCATAATTCTCCCCAACCAAATGGGAATGCAAATTCTATATCTGTTGTTGCTTTACTATAAAATACTAATTCTTCTTTACTATGGTCTCTTAGTCTAATATTTTCTTCTTTCATTCCTAAAGATAATAGCCAGTTTTTACAATAGTTTCTCCAGTATTCAAACCATTCTAAATCTTCTCCTGGCTTACAGAAAAATTCTAATTCCATTTGCTCAAATTCACGAGTTCTGAAAATAAAATTTCCTGGTGTTATTTCATTTCTAAAAGCTTTACCAATTTGAGCAATTCCCATTGGTAGCTTTTTCCTTGTAGTTCTTAGCACATTCTTAAAATTCACAAAAATTCCTTGTGCTGTTTCTGGTCTTAAATATATCTCACTTGTTGAGTCTTCTGTTACTCCTTGAAAAGTCTTAAACATCAAATTGAATTTTCTTATATTAGTAAAATTACTTTTTCCGCAATTTGGGCAAGGTATTTCATTTTTCTGAATAAAATCTATTAACTCTTTGTCACTCATACCATCTGCAATCATATCGTTTCCTTGTTCATGTGACCACTCTTCAATTAATTTGTCTGCTCTATGTCTTGTTTTACATTCCTTACAATCTATTAATGGGTCTGAAAAGCCTCCAATATGTCCTGAAGCAACCCAAGTTTCTGGGTTCATTAAAATTGCCGCATCTAGCCCAACATTATGTGGATTTTCCTGAATAAATTTTTTTCTCCATGCAGACTTAATGTTATTTTTTAGTTCATTTCCTAAAGGTCCATAATCCCATGTGTTTGCTAGACCTCCATAAATTTCTGAACCAGGATATATATATCCTCTGTTCTTACATAAATTAACAAGTGTTTCCATTGATTTTAACATAAAAATTCCTCCTTTTTGGTCAATTGGGGACAGGTCCCAGTTAACCATTTTGGGTCAACTTGGGACAGGTCCCTATTTGAATATTAATTTAATCTTGCTAGTATAAAAGTTATAAAAAAATATATAGAAATATTAAAATCAAAAAACTTTCGAACCTAGCTATTAAAACTATTAGCTAGGGACGAAAGTTAATTCCGCGTTTCCACCCTAATTCCTAAAATAATCATAAATTGATTACTTTAGACACCTTAATTATTTTTATTACTCCAAAGCTCCCCATGTTTGCCTATTGCAAGTATTCCACCATCACCTGCTCTCTATAAATAAGTCTATAAACACTTTTTCTTCTTCACTGTAATAAATATTAAATTGGCAGGGGTAGAAGGACTCGAACCCTCACAGGCGGTTTTGGAGACCGATGTGCTACCATTAACACTATACCCCTAAATAGTTCCTTTTCAGAACAATTATAATCTTAGCACATTTCAAATCTTTTTTCAATACTTTTTTCAAATTTATTTTGCAATTGAAACCTGTCCCAAGTTGACCAAAAATGGTTAACTGTGACCTGTCCCCAATTAACCATTTAGTGGCTATTTGATAGCTATATGTATATTTTCTATACTTGCATTTAATTCTCTTGATAGTATATTTTGTATTTGTGCTATGTCTTCTTGCTTTAATTCTGTCGTTCCTATAATTGCTGTTACACTTTCTCCATTTATGAATATTACATTATTTTCAAATCCTTTTGTACCTATTAAGTTTTCACATATCATTATACTATTTTTTAGATTATTTATCTTTGTTATTTCTTCTGTTGCTGACTGTCTTTGTGTTTCTAATGAGTTTTGACTATCTATTACTTTTTGATATGTTTCTAACATTTGTGAATACATTGTGTCTCTTTCTAATTTTGATGTTGTAAAATAATCATCTGATGAGGTTGAAGTGTTTGTGGATATTACATTTTGGTTTTCTGTATTATTTGTATTACTTTCAGAAATGGTATTACTAGCTTCAGTTATACTGTTTGTAGTAGCTTGTGTTTCTATGGTGTTTTCTGCTTCGTTTGTATTTGTTATTGTATTTTGAGTAGCTATATTTTCTTGATTATTTATTACTTCTCCACTTACAAGCTGAGCATCTCCTATATTTCCTTTCGATGCTATTTCATTTACTTGACTACTTGCTAAGGCTGTATCTTCTAAACTTCCTGTTGTATAGTTTAAATATCCTGCTACTACTAGCATTAGAGCTATTACATAAATTATAATTTGATTTTTTTTGAAAAATTTCATTTTATTTTCCTCCCATTTAATCTGAAATATTTATTAATTTTTTCAGCATATTGATTTTAATTAAAGTATTTATTAATTATTTGATTAATTGCTTTTCATTTCATTATAAATACTTGTATTTTATGTGTAGCAAGTCCTGTTGTTGCTTCTACTGCTTGTATAATATTTGTTTTTACATTTACATCTCTTGCTCCTTCTGCTGTTATTATTGCTCCTTCTATCTTGGGTTCTATTACTCTTTGCGTTATTATTTCTTTTGTTCCATCATTTTCTTGAAAGATTATTTCTTTTTGGCTATCTGTTTCTTCTATTTTTCTTGTTCCTCCTGATGTATCTGTTTCTTCTGTTGTGCTTGTTTGTGAGTTTTCATTATACATTGGTACAATTTCACTTGATTCTGAGTAATTTATAAATACTTCTACTTCTCCTACTCCTTGTATTTTACTTAATATATTTTTTAATTTATTTTCTAACTCATTTGATACTAAATTTTCAGCTGTTTGTCCTGTATTTATATTACTAATCTTATCTGAACTTGCTAATATTTTACTCGAAGTATTATTATTATCATCACTACTTTCTTTTTTATCTCCATTCCATATTAAGTTTATCGAAATTATTGTTATTATTAATATTATTGCAAATACTACTAAGTTTTCGATTTTTCTTTTGCTTTTCTCTTGTCCTTCTTCTTCATTATCTTTATTAAATATTCTTTTTAATTTATCTTTAAACATTTTTCGTTCACCCCATATTCTTCTATAAGAAATCTTTTTATCTCTTGTATTTCTGTATTATTTAAATTGTTTTTTTCTTCTGTCGCTTGATTATCATCTTTAGGCTCTCCTATTTCTACTTTTTTTATTTTCTGTATTTCCTCTATCATTACTGTTTCTAATGTTTCACCTTCATTTTTTTCTTCTTCATCTTCATTTTTATTTTGCTTTTCGACATCTTCTGAACTTGATATTTCATTTTCACTTCTGTTAATATTTTCTGTCTTTTCTTTTTTTTCAACTTCTAAAAGTATTTCTGAAATTTTACCTTCTTCATTACTGCTAAATTTGCCTTTCACACTGCAATTAATTATTTTGTATCCTTTATTTTCTAACTTAGTTGTAATATCTTTTTCTAGCTCTTCTAAATATATTTCTTGTATCCTTTTATCCATTGATTCTTGATTTACTGTTTCTGAATTTGTTTGTGTTTCTATATTGCTTGTATAATTATTAATATCAAAATTGCTTAAACTAAATGTTTGTTTGTTATTAATTATAGGAGATATTATATTAAATAATAGATATATTCCTAATACCATTTTTATATATTTCTTTGTTTTATTATTTGGTAAAAGCATTTCTAAAATTGATATTAAGATAACTGCTAGAACTATGTTTTTCGCCCAGTCCGTTATAACATCTAACATACATCCTCCTTTTTTACTTTTATGTGTTAATTTATCTATACATCATTCCACTATTAGAAATCTTTATTACAATAGTAGTTCCAACTATTACCAGGACTGAAATCGATGATAAAATTGCAAGTAATATCTTAAAAATATCTCCCATTTGGTCTAGCAATTTTACAATTTTTCCATCTGCTATCGGTTCACTTACCGCTGAAACCAGCTTATATGCTATTGTTAGCACTGCTAATTTTAATATAGGAATTATACATATACCTACTATTATAATTACACCTACAAAACCGACTGCATTTTTTAGAACTACTCCACATCCTAATACACTATCTACTGCATCTCCTAATATTTTTCCTACAACTGGTATTGCACTACTTACTACTGCCTTTGCAGTTTTTGCCGTTACTCCATCTATACTACTTGATAATGTTCCTTCTAGTGACAAAACTCCAACAAAAATTGTTAAAACTATTCCTAATACCCAAACAACTCCCGATTTCATGAATTTTGACAAATTATCAATTTGTACTTTATCCGAAATTTTAGAGACAATACTTAATACTGCAACAATTAAAGTTATTGGTATTAACAAATCTTGTATTAATGTTCCTATAAAGTTTATTATAAATAAGATTAGAGGTTCAATTATTGTACTTGTTGTTATGCTTCCTGTAAACAACATTAGTGATACTAAAATTGGTATTAGACTATTCATAAATCCTACTAGATTATTTGCTGTTTCTCTAACTAATTGGATTACTTCAGAAAAATTAGCCATTATTATTGTTACTATTGCTATATATTCGACATAAAAAATTAATTTTGATATATTTTCATTATTTAAATTTTCACTAATTGATTTTAATATGCTATGTATTATGATTATAACTAGAATTGTTGCAAGACTGGTTATTCCTTTTACTACTTCTGAGCCAAATAGACTAAATATTTGATTATATATTTTATTATTATCTATATTTCCTGATATTGCTGAATTTAATATCTCTCCTACATCTATATCTTCAAAAAATTCTCCTGAATATTTTTCTGCTTCGTTTATAAAACTATTTATTCCAAATGTTTCTTTTTGTTCCTCATATGTTTCTTCTATATTGTTTTCACAATAACTTGTACTAAATTGGAATATTATTGTAAAAAATATAATTAGAATTTTCATGTTTCACTTTTGTATTTTCCTCCTTTTAATTTATTGTCAATAATCTTAAAAGTTAACTTGGTAATATCTTTAGTACCAATTCTAATAAACTTGAAAGTATAGGGATAGACATTGATATTATTATAATTTTACTTCCTATTTCTATTTTACTAGCAATTGCTGTCTCTCCTGAATCATTACATATACTGACTGCAAATTCTGCTAAAAAAGCAATTCCTGTAATTTTTAATATTAATCCTATAAATTCTGTGTTTATTGATGATCTATTAGCAATTGATTCTATTAAATTTATAATTCCTTCAAATTTATCCATTACTAATAATATTATTAAAATTCCAGCTAATAAGCTGATATATATTGCAAATTCTTTTTTATATTGTTTTAATAATATTATGATTATTAATGCTATTAATGCAATTCCAACTATCCTTATAATTTCCATTAACTTCCTCCTCATGGAAGCATGTTATATGTATGCTTTTGTGTTATAGAAAATATCTGCTATAATTTTAAGTCTAAAAATTTTAATGTTATAAATTAAAAATGGTTCTAACTGTATCAAATAATGTACTTATTTCTTTTATTACCATAGTTAAAACAATTACTAATCCTGCTAGAGTTGTCATCATTGCTTGGTCTTCTCTTCCAGCTCTTACTAATACTTGATACAATACTGCTACTAAAATTCCAATAGCAGCTATTTTAAATAATAAATTAATATCCATAATTACATTCATTCCTTTTTTAAATTAATAAAATATCTATTCCAAGTCCAATAGTTGTTCCAAGTTTTTGATATAATTTTTGGTTTTTATCTTTTTCCTCTTTAGCTTCACCAATTTGCGTTTCTAATAATTTCTCTGTAATTTCTATTTGACTTATTTGACCTTCTATGTCTGTGTTTCCTAGCATTTTTGCTAGCATTTTTATTACATTTACATCTTCTTCTTTTAAATTTAGTTCTGGCTTTGTCTCTTCTATTGCTTCTTCCCAAGCTTGTCCTGCTGTTTCATATTTCATTTTTTTATTTGCTAAGCAAAATATTTTTGATATATTTTTCTTTGTTTTTTCTGAAAAATCTTGAAAAATATCTGGAATTGTATCACATGTAAATCTAATTTTAGTTTTAAAGATATTTAAAAAATTTTTGAATTCATTTAGTTCATTTAACCTATATACATATTTTTGTGATAATATTCTTCCTATAACATTTGCTAGTATAAATAAAATGAATAGCATAATATATTTTAAAAAAATCATATTACCACCTCGTCCATTTATTATAATGATTAAAAAGATTCCAAATTATTTTCATTATATTATATTCATTACATTATCTTTTTAGAACAAAAATAAGATGATTTGATATCTTAACATTTAAATTTCTTTTATTTAATTGTTGAAGTAAAGCGACTTTTCTATTGTAAGAAAAATATTTTTTCTATTGAATGATTTTCCACTAATTTATTTATCTCAAAATTATTTTTTATATCCTGTATGTTCCTGCCATGCATTGTAAAAATTCCTTTTACTCCTGAAATTATTGCAAGTTTTATTGCTTGTGCATCTTCTTTGCTTCCTATTTCATCACACGCAATTATTTCTGGTGCCATTGATCTTAATAATATTTTTATTCCTTTTTCTTTTGATACATTTTCTATAACATCACTTCTTATTCCTATATCATTTTGTGGTATTCCCTTATAGCATGCTGCTATTTCTCCTCTTTCGTCTACAATTCCACATGTTTTTCCTGGAAATTCTATTTCTTCTATGCCATTACTAAGTTGCCTAATAATATCTCTTAACATAGTAGTTTTTCCTTTTCCTGGAGGAGAAACTAATATTGTATTATATATGCTTTCATTTTCTCTATCTACTATTTCTTTTATTATTTTATTTGCACACCCTTTAATTTCCCTTGCTATTCTAAAATTTAGACTGGATATATTTTTAAAATTTATAATTTCTCCATTTTCTACTATTCCTGTTCCTATAATTCCTACTCTATGACCTCCTTTTATAGTTATAAATCCTTCTTTTATTTGATTTTTATAGGCATAAACTGAATTTTCACAAAGTCTTTCCAGTGTTTGCATCACATCTCTTTCGGTCACTTTATATTCAATTAAAATATCATAATTTTGTAATTTCAAAATTATTGGTCTTTGTATTCTTATTCTTATTTCTCGTAAATTTTGTTCTACTTTATATTTAGAGTTCTGTTCAATAGCTTGTACTATAATTTTATATAAATTTTCAGATAAATATTTTAATATTTCTAACATTTTTACCACTTTCCAGTCTTAGTTTTTTTTGCATCTATACATCTATTTTTTGTATTATGCAAATTTTCTTAAACAAAAAAAGAACATAATATCATAATAATATTATATTCCTTTAGATTTATATTTAGAACCTTTTACTGTTTGTTTATCTATTATTAGTTTATTCACTTGTATTGTTGTTATTACTTAATCCTTCAAATTCTCCTGTAATAATCACTTTATTTACTCTATGATTATCATCATATTCTACACTTACATTGTATGTATTGGTCATAACTACATAATCTCTTGCTAAAGATATTTCTTCATTTTTAATTAATCCAATTCCTGCAAATTCTACTATGACCTGGGATTCGTTATCATTATTGTTGTTACTTCTACTAACTTCAGATAATAAAGATTTTACCATTGATCCCTTTACATCGCCTTCATATTTTAGAACAATTTCGTTAGAAGTTCTTTTTTCAGTTTCTGAAATATCTGGTTCTACTATTACTTCATTTACATTTGAAGTTAATAATACATTCTCTAATGTAGTTGGAATCATTAGTATTATTGGGTTTCCATATTCAAATCCTATTGACTGCATTTGTTCTGTATTTACATCTGCTATTCTTTGAGTTAATTGCACAATAAAGTTTTGGATTTGCTCTGGTTCGTAATTATTCAATATCATTGCATTTTCTTCGTTTAAAGATTCTATATCAACACTGTTAACAAAATTAACTGTGTTTTCAAATTGATATGTATATTTTCCAACCTGCTCTTCATCGTTTGTTAGAGCTTCAATTCCTAGTTCATAGTTTTCTTTTACATTATTTAATTCATTTAAACCACTGTAACCTACAGAAAAATAGATTTTTGTTCCTATTTTATCTATGGCACTTAGTCCTGTATCGAATTTAACATTTATTGTTATTGTATATTCTACATTATCTCCTTGGTCATTTTTAGTTAATTGTATGATATTATCATTTTGCTCAATTTCCATACTAATTAAGCTTGAATCCTTTTTTGTTACGATAAGTTGCATTTGACCTTCTTCTGTTTCTAATTTTTGTAAATCCTGTATTATTGCCTCTATATCTTCTGTCTCTATCATGTTATCTTCTGATTCTGTATTTATCTTTAATAATATATCATTAATTTTGTTTAATACTACTTCATCTGTTTTTAGCTCATTTAATATTGCTATTAACAAATTTTTCAATTCTTCGTTTGTCATTGTTAATATATAACTTATTGTGCCATCTTCATTTTTTTTATTTTGAAATTGGTCTTCTCTAAGTTGGTTTTCTAGTATTGATACATATCTTTCTTTAATTTCTTTTAGCTCTTCTGGTGAGTATTCTATATTTGCCATTTCTTTTGTAAATTCTATTTTGTCTGGTATATTTGATGTATCTGATATTCCTATTTTCTCTGCAAATTCTTTTAAATTATTATTTTCAACTGCTACATATTGTGATGAAACATAATCTGTTTGAATTCCATACACATCTCCATCTTGCCTATATATTAATGGCCAGCTTACATCATCAGAATATTTTAATTCTATATTTTGTTCAGCTTTTTTGTTGGCTTTGTCATTTTTCCCTGAAAAATTGATAACAAAATCATTGGCTATATCTATTTGTTCATTTGTTTCTTCTTCTAAATCTATTGTAAAATCAAATTTTCCTTCGTTTTCATAAGGCATTTCTTGCTTTTTATTATAAAACGCTTGTAGATTATTTTTTGATTTTGCTCCTTCGGTTTCGATTAGTTGTGAAGCATATTTAAAGAATAATTGTTTATTTGTTTTTAATGTGTCTGTGCAAAAATATAAAAACACAAATAATAGCAGTATTAATATAATTAATACTGTCATTATAATTATACCATTTCTTAATATCTTTGATCCTTTGTCTTTTCCAATACTATTTATCTCATCCATACAAAAATCCCCATTTCTATTTTATTTAATATATAATGTATGCATGTATGTTGCATTTTAATTTTCTTCCCAGTTGTGGTAGATGTTTGAAACATCATCTAATTCTTCTAGTCTTTCTATTAATCTTTCCATTTTCTCTGTTGCTTTTTCGTCTAATTTTACAGTTGTTGTTGGAACCATTTGAACTGATGCTTCTAAAAATTCCAAACCTGATTCTTCTAATTTTTCTCTTACCTGTTCAAAATCGTTTGGTGCTGTTATAACTTCATATACTTCATCATAACTTTGGAAGTCTTCGGCTCCTGCATCTAATGCTAACATCATTAACTCGTCTTCGTCCATTTCTGTAGAGTCTTTTTCTATTACTATAACTCCTTTTTTATTGAACATATATGATACACAGCCAGTAGTTCCTAAATTTCCTCCTGCTTTGTCGAATACATGTCTTACATCTGCCGCTGTTCTATTTTTATTGTCTGTTGCTGCTTCTACAATAACCGCTACTCCATTTGGTCCATATCCTTCATACGTTATTTCTTCGTAATTTTCATTACTTGATGATGCTTTTTTTATCGCATTATTTATTGTATCATTTGGCATATTTGCTGCTTTACATTTTGCAATAACATTTTTTAGTTTTGAGTTTCCTGCTGGGTCTGGTCCCCCTTCTTTTACTGCTATTAATAATTCTCTTCCTAACTTTGTGAATATTTTTCCTCTTGCTGCATCTGCTTTACCTTTCTTTGCTTGTATGTTGTGCCATTTACTGTGTCCTGACATTTTCTTGACCTCCTTTTAATTTTCCTCTATTTTTTTGGTTGTTTACGCTTTTTCCAATTTATTTTATCACATTATTGTCTATTTGTGTAGTGTTTTTACAAATATTTTTTGCGTTTTACTCATATGTTACAGTTCAGGTAATATGCATTTTGTTTGATTTTTTACTTGCAATAAAATTGTAATTTGTCTTTATTTTTGTGCTTCGTTAATTATTTCGTCTAAACTCGAAAAATCAATAAAATTAACCTTTTTATTATAAG
>CAWVFT010000080.1:0-3897 GCA_963928635.1 Bacillota bacterium
CTTCAGGAGAACTAAAAGAATTATCAGTATTTGGAAACGACTACAAAACACATGATGGAACAGGGGTAAGAGATTATATACATGTAGTAGACTTAGCAAAAGGACATGTATTAGCATTAAATAAACTAGAAAAAGAAGGACAAGGACTATACATATACAATTTAGGAACAGGAACAGGGTACAGCGTATTAGACATAGTAAAAGCATTTGAAAAAGCAACAGGAGTAAAAGTACCATACAAAATAGCACCAAGAAGACCAGGAGATATAGCAATGTGTTATGCAGACCCAACAAAAGCATATAAAGAGCTAGGTTGGAAAGCAACAAAAACATTAGAAGATATGTGTAGAGACTCATGGAATGCAAGATAAAGGAGAGAATTATAGAATGATTAATTTTAAACACATAATAGCAGACGAAATATCTAAAATAACTAACATAGAACAAAAAGAAATAGAAAGCTATATTGAAGTGCCAAACAATACAGAAAATGGAGACTATGCTTTTCCATGTTTTAAATTAGCAAAAAGTATGAAAAAAGCACCACAAATTATAGCAAGCGAGATAAAAGAAAAGTTAGTAATAGACGAAATCATAATTAGTAAAATAGATGTTGCAGGCGGATACATAAATTTTTATATAAATAATGATACGTTAGTAAAAGAGGTATGCAAAGAAATAGATGATAAGAAGGAAAAGTATGGATCTTCTGATGAGGGAAAAAATCAAAATATAATCGTGGAATATTCTGCACCAAATATTGCAAAAGAATTTCATATTGGACATTTAAGAACAACAGTTATAGGAGCTTGTTTATACAATATATTCAAATATCTTGGATATAACACAACAGGAATAAATCATTTAGGAGATTATGGTACACAATTTGGAAAAATAATAGAAGGATATAAAAGATGGGGAAATGAATACAATTTAGATGAAAATCCTATCGAAAAGTTAACAGAAATATATATAAGAATAAATGATTTATGCAAAGAAGATGAAAGTGTACTAGAAGCATGCAGAGAAAATTTTAAAAAACTAGAAAACAAAGACCCATATTGCACTCAACTATGGGAAAAATTTAAAAATCTAAGTTTAAAAGAATTTAATAAAACTTATGATATTCTAGGAATAAAGTTTGATTCAACAAAAGGGGAAGCTTTTTATGCAGATAAAACACAAGAAGTAATTGACATATTAAAGAAAAATGGAAAACTAGAAGAATCACAAGGAGCAGAAATTGTAGATTTATCAGATAAAGGAATGCCACCATGTATTGTATGCAAATCTAATGGCTCATCAATATATGCAACAAGAGACTTAGCTGCCATACTATATAGAGCAAGGACATATGACTTTGATAAATGTATTTATGTAGTATCTGATGAACAAAATCTATATTTTAAACAAATATTTGAAGTAGCAAAATATTTGGACTTAGATAAAAAGTATACAGATGGCTTAGTTCATGTATCATATGGGATGACAAGACTTGCAACAGGTAAAATGTCAACAAGAGAAGGAAATGTTATAAAAGTAAATGATTTATTAAATGAAGCCATTAGTAGAGTTTTAGATATTATAAACGAAAAGAATCCAAATATGGAAGAAAAGCAAGAAAATGCAAAGAAGATAGGAATAGGGGCAGTAATATTTAACAACTTATGCAATACACTTGCAAAAGAGCAAATATTTGACTGGAACAATGTGCTTAATTTTAATGGAGAAACAGGACCATATATACAATATATATATGTAAGAACAAAAAGTGTATTAGAAAAAGCAGGATATGAGCCAGAAATAAAAGAAATTGACTTTACAAAGCTAGAAGACAAAGAAAGTATAAAAGTATTAAAAACAATATATAAATTTAACGAAACTTTAAGAGCAGTAATTGAAAAATATGAACCATCAATACTTGCAAGATATTTAATAGAATTAGCACAAAATTACAGTAACTTTTATAATGAAAATAAAATAATATGTGATGATAAAAAAGTGCAAGATGCAAGAATATTCCTAACAAAAGCAGTAGGAAAAGTATTAAAAACAGGAGCAAAACTATTAGGAATGGAAATGCCAGACAAAATGTAGATACGAATTTAAGGACGTATCTTAAAAAATCCATAACTGGTCAAGATAAAAGTCGACTTTTCTTATACAATAAAGAACTCAACTTGTTAAATAAATTGAGTTCTTTTATATACAATTTTTTCTGAATATTACTCACTTTTCTTAGCATTTTTACCATCTTTAACAACTTCAGATAAAGTACCAAGACCAGCTAAAGCACCAGTTGCTTCAAAAGGAATAAATACCTTGTTAGCTTCACCCTCAGCAACTTTCTCTAAAGCTTCAAGAGATTTTAATTGAACTAGCTTGTCATCAGGGTTTGCAGATTTAATTGCATCATAAACCATTTGAATTTCTTTAGCCTTAGCTTCAGCAACTTCTTTAATAGCTTGAGCTTCACCGGCTGCTCTTCTAATTTGAGCTTCTCTATCAGCATCAGCCTCTAAAATTGAAGCTTGTTTTTTACCTTCAGCAATAGTAATAGCAGATTGTCTTTGAGCTTCAGCCTCTAGAATCATAGCTCTTTTATTTCTTTCTGCGTTCATCTCTTTTTCCATCGCATCTCTAATATCTGCAGGTGGTGTAATATCTTTAATTTCAACTCTGTCTATTTTACAACCCCATCTATCAGTAGCTTCATCTAGCACAACTCTTAATTGAGTATTAATACCATCTCTTGAACTAAATGTTTCGTCCAAGTCCATTTTACCAATGATATCACGAATAGTTGTAATAGCTAGGTATTCGATACCTTTCTTTAAACTTTGAATTTCATAAACTGCTTTTGCAGGATCAGTTATTTGATAGAAAACAACTGTATCTATAGTAATTGTAACATTATCCTTTGTAATAACTCCTTGAGGTGGAATATCCATAGTTTGCTGTTTTAAGCTTACAACACTTCTTACATGGTCAAAAAATGGAATAATTACAGTAAGACCAGCGTCTGCAACTTTGTAGAATTTACCTAATCTTTCTATAATATACACCTCTGCTTGTTTAACTATCTTAATAGAGAAAAATGCAATTATTAAGATAATAACAAGTAAAACTAATAAAACCCACATAAAAATATCCTCCTTTTTTGTAACCATATTATATTAAAATAAAATAGTTACAAGATTTTAATATTAAAATATAAATAAAATTTAAATAACTATGTAAAATTAAATTTTTCTAACGACAGCTTTAACACCATCTATTTTCACAATATTTACTTCAGTATCTTTTTCAATTGGTTCTCCATTTTCACTTTCAGCAGACCAAACTTCAGAATCTACTTTTATTTGACCTTTTCCCCTCATTGAATCTATATCTTTAATAACGACTGCATTTTTTCCGACTATGGAAAAAGCATTTGTTTTAACAGAATTTTCATTCTTTAGAAATTTATTTACTAGTGGTTTTGTTGCAAAAAGGAATATAACAGATGAAACCAAAAATACTATTGTTTGAATGATTATACTACTAGTAATTAAACTAGTAACTAAAGCAAATAAAGCTCCAATACCAAACCAAAATAGTAAAAATCCAACTGTAAAAATTTCACCTATAAAAAATACTCCAGCAATAACTAGCCAAATTTGCCACATAATATCCCTCCTAAAAACATACTACAATTCTATTATACTATATATTTTGGAAAAAATAAATAGTTTTAGTAAAATTTACATAAATATAAATTAATTTAGTTACAATTCACAGTTCAAAATACAGAACTACTTTCAAAGGTTCAATTCATATTTTATCTCGTTCGTCCCAACTGCATAACAAGCTGTAAACAAAATTTACTTACGAAAATTTTGTAACAGCTTATAATTT
>CAWVFT010000081.1:0-16037 GCA_963928635.1 Bacillota bacterium
GAAAAGAAAGACTAAAAAATTAAGGAAGTTTGAAAATCAAATTCTGCCAATGGGGACGGGGCAATTTGGCAACTTTCAAAAGTTGCCAGATTGCCCCGTCCCTATTGGCAAAAGAGAAAAGAAGATATAAGCATATCTAAAAATTTTCTTTTTAATAAATTTTTCTCTCATATTACTAAGAGACTCAATAAAAGCACATTTTTTATCATAGTATGTTAATACAAAACTTTCTTTATATTTAGGCAAACTGAAAGTTACAGGCCACATGTGTTTTAAAATTATATCTTTTTCTATATCATTTAAATTAAAAATCTTATTTGCATTTTCAAGAGCTGTTTCAGGATGTGTAAATGCATGAAGCCCTTTTCTGTCATTTTGACGTTTTCTCCAGTCATATAAAAATAAATCATGGAGCATTGCAGCTCTAGCACAAGAAATATAGTCCAAATGGTATTTTCTGCAAAATTTGTAGCAAAAATAAGAAGCAACTAAACAGTGGTCAAAACAATTTGTATCGCAATGTTGTCTAAAATTTTTCATCTTTAGTACGGTTTCATTTGTTATAATATCATGTACTATGTTTAAATATTCAGAATCTGAAAATATTTTATTTAGTATATAGTTCATTACATCACCTTTTATATCATATGTATTTTCCTAAATTAAGTATAACATAATAATAACATTTTTAGCAATAAAATTAATTAAATATTAATATTTGACATAAAGATATTTATATAGTAATATTAAGATAGTAATGTTGTATAGATTTATATAATTACTACCTTGAGAGAGGAGATATTGTATATGAATAGAGAAAAAAATGAATTATTACAAGAAGAATTAAATATAAGAGATAATTTTAATTACAGATTTAGGAATGAGGCAACTGATGAAAAGATGTCTTATGTTAAAGACGTAATTTTCGTAGGAGATGTTACTTGGAAAGATAAAGTAAATGGTAAAGACTTATCTGAAAAATTATATATAATTAGAATTGATAAAATTTCAAGAGATGCTGATGGAAAAGAGACAGTTGAGACAATAAATAATTATTATTTAGGAGATAGATGTATAGGTGGATATATTGATAATGATAATCCTCAATTTAATGAGCTTTTTGAACGTGCAGAGCCTGATAAGTTTGCACAAATTAAGAATTTGTTAGAGAATGTGCCTGAAGAAAAGTTAGAAGAACAGTCAATGAGTAAATTAATAGAAGAAAGAAAACAAGAAATAGCAAAAGCTATGGGAATAAATCCAGACGAAATTGAAAGTATAGATGAAATCGATTTGGAAACAAAAATACCAGATATCGATAAAAAAGAAGATAGGGAAGAGAGAAAAGAGTTAGAAGAAGATAAAGATAAAGATGAAGACGAAAGCAAAAAAATTACAGAAAAACAAGCAGAAAAATTAGATGTAAGGGAAGAAACAGACCTAGATCAATTTATACAAGGAGAGAGTCTAGGAAACAAACTAGGATTAGATAAAATAGGAATAACAGATGGTGTAAAATTAGCAAGAGTTTCTACATCTAGTTTAACTAGTCAAAAAGATATCGATATTGACAAAAATGCAATAGATACTTTTGTTGTTATAAGAGCTACAGGTGAGGCAGTAGTGCTTGGAGAGGATATTTTAAGGCTTAATACAAGAGAAGGAACTAACCCAACACAGAGTAATTTGACAGTTGATAATGATGAGGGAAAAGTAGATAAAGAAGTAAATACATCAAGTTATGAAATTGTAAATGGAAATGGAAGAGAATTTTTAAATGTTGGATATGATGAATTTACAGGTAGAGAAATAAAGTATTCAACATATTCAGATAATTATGCGCAGTATGTAGATTTTGAATTAGAAACCCAGAGAACATGGATGCAAGATAGTGATGTAAGAGAATTTATGAATGACTGGGCAGATAGATATCAAGCTGAACATATGTTAGAAAGAAATGTCGAACATGGAAAATGTGTAGAAAAAGATATTACAATAATTGATAATGACAAAGATAATAATGATCATGCATCGCATATAGGATATGATATGCAATATTGTATTGACACAATATTAGAAAATGAAAATATTGCTGAAATATATAATGAAAGAGATGTTAGGAAAGAAATAATAAATGTTGTGGGCAAGAACAAGGATAATAAATATACTAACGATATTGTTATAAAAGAAGTTTCTGAACAATTAGAAGAAAAATCTAGATATGAAATAGAAAGAGCATCTCATAATAGAGAAGGCAATATGGCATAAAATGAGGTAATTTACCTCATTTTTTGTTATCTATTATAGAAGCAATACTGACTTTCTAATAGATAACAAAATATTGCACACAAATTTATTTCATAAACAGTTAAATTATATTGCTTTTGTATGCAATTTTAAAAAATATTAATATAATATAGTAAACATAAATTGACTTTGAGTGTATGACAGAAAGGAGAAAATTTTCATGAAGAAACTTGAAACATTAGATAATTTAAAACTAAAAGAAAAAGGAATAATAAGAAAAGTGGAATGTAATGAAAGTATAAAGCGAAGATTATTGGATTTAGGCTTAATAGAGGGAACAATTATAGAATTAATATTAATAAGTCCATTTAAAGACCCTAGGGCTTACAAAGTAAGAGGAACAACAATTGCTTTAAGACAAGAAGATACAAAAAATATATATGTAGAGAAAAAATGTTGATATTTCAACATTTTTTTGCTATAATATATAAGATAATAAAATATTTTAATTAAATATAATATAAATAAAGCTAAGTAATTTGTGGAAGGATTGAAATAAATATGAAAAGATTAAAAACTTTTTTAATATATCTGCTTATTTTTGTGGGATTTTTTATATTATCAGATTTTTTGATAACAGCGAGTCTAAATGCATCATATCATAAAATAGAAAGAAAAGATAATTTAGAACAAATAACAATAGAACAGGCAGAAGCTACACAAAAAAATGTAAGGGTAAAAGGAAAAATTACAAATTTACCTGAAAATCCAATTACATTAAAATATGTAGAACTTGATTTCTATTCAGAAAGAGATATTATGGTTGGTTCTAAATATATAGATGTTTCAAGTTTAAAAGAAAATGAAAGTATGGATATTAATGTAAATCTAAATTTGGACGATGTAAGCTATTATAGTGTAAATTTTACAAATGATAGGTCAACAGAAGATGCAGACTGGTTACCAGCAGATTTTTCAGATAAGCAAATATTTGTAATATCTTTATTTACATTATTAATGATAATTTAAAAAACAAAAAAGGCATATATATTAAAATTTAATAGATATGTCTTTTAAGATTTATTTTAAATTTTTGGATTTACATTTAATGTATGATTATTTGTATAAATAACCATTCCAGGTTTAGCACCATTAGGCTTTTTTACATATTTTACTTCGCAGTAGTCAACAGGGACATTAGAAGAATTACGAGCCTTACTATAATATGCTGCAATACTTGCAACTTTAGTTAGAATATCCTCATCGATTTTTTGATTATTTTCATTTTTTAAAATAACATGGCTACCATGGATATCTTTAGTGTGAAACCAAATATCATTTTTCTTAGCAAATTTTAAAGTTAAATAATCATTTTCTTTATTGTTTCTGCCTACAAAAATAGTAAAATTATTAATATTATATTTAATAGGGTTAAATGAAACTGTTTTATTTTTCGTAAGAGTTGATTTTTTTATTTTAGATTTTGTTTTTTGGTTTCTAGTTTTAGGCAAGAAATCCTTAAAAATTTCATTTTCTGAAATTTCTTCAAAAATATCTGATAAATCTTGCAAATTTTCACAACTTTCAATTTCATAAATTATACTTTCAATATAGTCTAATTCTTTTATAGTTTCTTCTTTTTGAACAGTTACAACTTCTAATGTATTTTTTAGTTTATTATATTTCTTAAAAAATCTTTTAGCATTGTTACTTGGAGTATATTTTTTGTCTAGTGGTATAACAATTTTTTTGTTATTATCATAATAATTTTCAACTTCGAGGCTATCTACATTTGTATTATTAATTTTATAAAGATTTGCAGTTATAAGCTCACCATAAATTCTGTATTTCTCCATATTAGTACATTCATTTAATTTTAAATTCATATGTTCTAATCTTTTATTATATTTATTTAATATATTTAAAATTAATTTTAATATAGTATTTTTATAATTTTTAAAATTAGTATTTGTATTTTTTTCATAATAAAAATCATCTATAAAAAAATTTAAATGAAAAGGAGAATTGTTCACTTCATAAATTAATGCAAAATCTTTTTTTGGTTCATTTAAATTGATTAAATCTAATTTATTTGTATCTTCGCAAAAAATTATTTTTTGCATATAGTTATAAATGTCAAGTAAAGTCTTATCATCTATTGTGTTTATATTAAGAATTTTTATTATGTTTTCAATAAAAGTTCTGCTTATACCATTAATATTTTCTATTATATTTTTAATTAAAGTATCTTTATCAATTTTGTTGAAATCTAATATTTTAAGCGTTTCTTTAAAATTTTTATAATCCTTAATTTCAAAAAAGCTATATTTTTCTGATGTAGGGTAGATATATTTATAATGTGGTAGTAAATTTCTTGTTTTAGAATTAGAGTCTTCTTCAATATAGATATGTCTAATGCAGTCAATTATATTATTTGAGGAATCTAATAAAAGGATATTACCATGTTTACCCATTAATTCAACTACTAATTTATAATTTATTATATCATCTACTTCATCAAAACCTTCAAGTTCTATAGTTACAACTCTTTCTAAATCATTTGTTACAAAACTTTTTATACGCATTCCTAAAATGTATTTTCTAAGAAGCATACAAAAATTAGGTGCTACTTTAGGATTTTGTTTTTGATGAGTAGTTAAATTTAAACTATAACATTGAGAGTTTATACAAATATTTAGTGCATAATTATTTTGATTTAAATATAAACCTAAAATTATTGTATTTGAATCTGGCTCATATATTTTATCAATTCTTGCACCAGATAGATTATTTAATTCTTGAGAAATTGTTTTAGTTATAATTCCATCAAAAGCCATAAAACCAGTCCTTCCTTCTGAACATATTATATGTTAAAATTAAAGTAATTTCAATAATTTTCATGTCATATGTACTTTTTTCAATTAAAATGTTATAATTTACATATTATTAGGGTAACTTTAGTATAAATTATTTTAACTATTATGCGTGCTTTTAGAGTAGAGAGAAAGGAATGAAATCTTTATGATATACAAATATAAATATCAAACGCCAAAGGCCTTTTCTAATATTTTAATGAATAGTGATGGGGAATATTTAACAGGTTTATGGTTTGAAGATTCAAGAGATATGGCAAAGCATGAAGTAAATTGTGAAGAAAAGAATTTACCAATATTTAAAGAAACAACTAGGTGGCTCGACATATATTTTACTGGTAAAGAGCCAGATTTTAAACCAAAATATAAAATTAATAATTTAACGACTTTTAGAAAAGAAGTAATAGATATAATGAATACTATCCCATTTGGAGAAACTTTAACATATAATGATATAGCTAAAATTATTGCAAAAAACAGAGGAATAAAAAGAATGTCTAGCCAAGCGGTTGGAGGTGCTGTGGGGTGGAATCCAATATGTATTATTATTCCTTGTCATAGAGTTGTTGGGACAAATGGAAGTTTAACAGGATATGGTGGAGGAATAAATAATAAAGTATGTTTGCTTACTCTTGAGAAAAATGATATGAGTAAATTTTTTATTCCTAAAAGAGGTACAGCCTTATGAAAAGATGTAAATGGTGTAATTTAAAAAATGAATTATATGTAAAGTATCATGACGAAGAATGGTGCAGGCTAAATTTAGATGATAACTATCTATTTGAAATGTTAATACTAGAGTCCTTTCAAGCAGGGCTTTCTTGGGAGTGTGTATTAAATAAGAGAGAAAGCTTTAGAAAAGCGTTTGATAATTTCGAGATAGATAAAATTTGCAATTATGATGATAATAAAATAAAAGAATTGCTAGAAAACAAAAATATTATAAGAAATAAATTGAAAATAAAAGCTACAATAAATAATAGTAAAATTTTTAAAGATATTCAAAAGGAGTATGGTACATTTTATAATTATTTAAATACATTTACAAATAATAAAATTATTTATGAGATAGGTAAGACTACAAATAAGTTATCAGATGAATTGTCAAAAGATTTACAAAAACGAGGAATGAAATTTGTAGGAAGTACAATAATTTATTCTTATTTGCAAGCTGTAGGTGTTATATATTCTCATGATAAAGAATGTTTTTTGTATAAAGAACATGAATATTAAAATATTGTAAAAAAACTCCCATATTATCAAAATATAGGAGTTTTTTTCTTAATTACATCCACAATTGTTATTATTTATATAAAATTTCTTTTCTGCTAGTTTATCTTGAACACCTCTTAAAGCTTCTCCAAATCTTTGGAAGTGAACAACTTCTCTTTCTCTTAAATACCTTAGTGGGTCTAAAACATCTGGATTATCTCTACATAAATCTATTAATTTTTCATAAGTTGCTCTGGCTTTTTGTTCAGCTGCTAAATCTTCCTGTAAGTTTGCTATAGGATCACCTTTACAAGCAAGAACTGATGCTGTAAATGGATATCCAGCTGCGGCTTGTGGGTATACATCTACACCATGATCTGTATAATATGCACTTAATCCTGCTTTTTCTATCTCCTCGATACTTGCATCTTTAGTTAATTGATGAACAATAGTACCAACCATTTCTAAGTGAGCTAATTCGACTGTACCATTTTGTTATCAAACCTTTAAAAGCCTATTCTAAGTTATTCAAAAAAATTAAACGATAAATAATTTACCAATAAAATAAAAAAAGCCTTAAAATCGATTTTAAGAATTAGTAAGAGATTATATTTTTTAGGTATAATCTCTATTAATAAGGAAAATATATTTAGCATTTTCAATGGAGTATGAAAAAAATTCATAGGGGGTATGAAAAAATTTTCACCAATAATATTATAAATAATAATATGTTAGATAGTTTTTTAATTATATAATAAATAAAGAAAAAAATTTCAAAAGAATTTGAAAATTTAGAATCACAAATATTGGAGGTGTTAGAAAAATATGAAATGATTTTTACAGAAGAAATACTAAAATATATGAAACCAGAAAATATTGAGGAAGTAAAAGTAATAAGTTATTCATTAGCATTAACAGTAAGCCACTGAAAAAGTCCCTATTTTTTCAAAAAATACATTTTTTATGGCATATAAAATCATTAAATTTTTTTAAAAACTTCTTATACACGAAATATGGCTTAAAAAAATTTTTATAAAAAATTAAATTTGACTTTTTCAGTCGTTAACATTAACAGTAAAAGAAAATGTGAGCCATTTATTATATAAAATGAATAGAGAACAGATAATTAGTCTTTATGATGAATGTAAATTACGAGAATCACAAAACAAAGATACTGATAATGAAATTATTAATTTTACAAATTATTTTTATAAAAGTTTGAAAGGTCAGTTATTAAAGGGGAAAAGCCCCCCCCTTTTTTTATGCCTAGAAATAAGTAAGTATACTCCGAATAATGTAAAAGTCTAGAAGTAGAAGAAGTACAGAAATATCCTAAGGTTAGGATATTTCTGCATTTCCTCTGCATTTTTCTTTAATTTGCAGAGAACTAGAAAACTTGTTTTTCTATGTGTTTACGAGATACACTCTGTATCTCTTTACTGCCTTTAGAAAAATTTATTCAAGAGGGAAAATAATTGTTTGAGAGAAAGAAATATTTTATAAAAATTATGAAAGTTAAGATAATAATATATTGAATAATTAAAAGAAAAGTGCTAAAATGTTAAAAAAACGGAGGAAATTATTATGTATTTTGTAAAAAAAAGAATTGAAATAAGTGCTAGCCACAAGCTATCTTTAAATTATAAAAGCAAATGTGAAAATCTGCATGGACATAATTGGATTGTTGAAATTTATATGAGAAGTGAAGAATTAGATGAAAATGGTATGGTATATGATTTTACAAATATTAAAGAGAAAGTTAAATCAAAATTAGATCATCAAAACTTAAATGATGTTTTAAATGGTATAAATCCAACAGCAGAAAATATTGCTAAATGGATTCAAGAACAATTAGGAAAAAAATGTTATAAAGTTACAGTGCAAGAAAGTGAAGGAAATATTGCTGGATATGAGGTGGATTAAATGATTGTAAATGAAATTTTTAGTAGCATTGATGGAGAAGGTTTAAGAACAGGAGAATTGGCAACTTTTATTCGATTAGCAGGATGTAATATGAGGTGTTCATATTGTGATACTTTATATGCGTTAAATGGCAATGATGGACGAGAACTAAAGATAAGTGAAATAATAAAAAAAGTAGAAAAATATAAAACAAAAAATATTACTTTAACTGGAGGAGAACCACTTATACATAAAGATGTAGATTTATTAATAGATGAACTAATAAACAAAGGGTATAAAGTTAATATAGAAACAAACGGTTCTATTCTAATAGATAAATATTTGAATAGGTGTTTAATTACAATGGATTATAAAGCTCCATCAAGTTTAATGGAGAAAAAGATGTTACTTTCTAATATAGAAAAATTGACAGATAGTGATGTTTTAAAATTTGTAGTAAAAGAAAGTGATTTTAATACAGTAGAAAAAACCATAAAATCTTATAACATAAAGAGTTATATTTATATAAGCCCAATATTTGGAAAAGTAGAACCAGCTAAAATAGTGGAATTTATGAAAGTAATGAGCGAAAGAGGAGTAAATATGGAAAAGGTTAGAGTACAGGTTCAACTACATAAAATAATATGGAATCCAGATATGAAAGGAGTATAAGAATGAGTAATAAATTTAATAAAGAAATGATTGAACATGCAATTAGAGAAATATTAATAGGTATTGGAGAAAACCCTGATAGAGAAGGGCTTAAAGAAACGCCTCAAAGAGTAGCAAAAATGTATGAAGAGATATTTGAAGGAATACAATACACAAATGAAGAAATTGCGAATATGTTTAAGAAAACATTTACTCATAAAGAAAAAGATATAGTTATAGAGAAAGATATTCCAGCTTTTAGTTATTGTGAACACCATATTGCATTGATGTATAATATGAATATTACAGTAGCATATATTCCAGATGGAAAAGTAATTGGATTATCTAAAATATCAAGGATTGTGGATATGGTAACTAAAAGATTGCAATTACAAGAAAGAATAGGAACAGATATTGCTGAAGTAATGAAAATGGCTTGTGATACAAAGGATGTTGCAGTAATAATTGAAGGCGAACATGCCTGTATGACTACAAGAGGAATAAAAAAGCCAAATGTAAAAACTAGAACATTGACTTTAAGGGGAAAATTTAAAGATGATGAGAATATCAAAAATGAATTATTTAATATGTTAAAATAGAAAGGGTTCAATTTGAACTCTTTTTATGTTACTATTCACAGCCGATTTCAAATGAAAAATCCAATAATAACAGTAGTTTGGAGAATTGATAAAATTAAATATAAATAAAAAAAGCTCGCAAACGTGCTATTTTTCGTTTGGTTAAAATTTATTCAAAATCCATGTAATGCTTATTGATACAAGAAATTTATAAGCTGTGAATAGTAACCTTTTTATTTCTAAAATTTTAGAAAACACTTTAAAAATAAGCAAATGTGTGATATTATATATGCGTAATTTGTTTTATATTCATAAAAATTATTATTTTGTGAAAGTAACCACTAATTTGTTTAAAAATTAGTTATATCATTCAATATGATGAAAGATAAAAAATATAAAGTAACTAAAGAATATAATTCAAATTACTAAAAAACAGAAGAAATGGTAATTTAGCTAAGGAGGGATAACAACCAAAGTAATGAATTAAGTGTAAGAGTAGTTAATAGGCAATCATAGAAAGGAGAAAACATTATGAAAAAAGCTATTATTACAATTAGTGGAGGAATTGACAGTACAACAACAGCTGCAATTGCTAAGTCCAAAGGCTATGGATTGTATTTTCTAACTGTTAATTATGGGCAAAAAAACATTGAGCGGGAAATAGAAAATACAAAGTATTTTGCAGAATACTTTAATGCAGAAAAGCATAAAATTATTGATATGACATGGCTGGGAGAACTTGGAAAGTCAGGAATGACGGATGAAAACATCAAATTTGACACAATACATGATGACTTGATTTACGTACCTTTTAGAAATGCTTGTATTTTGTCAGCAGCTATTGCTTGGGCAGAAACCGACTCTGATGTGGAAAAAATTTTCATTGGAAGCGAAGCTGGTCCGTGGATTTGCCCTGATAATTCACCAGAATTCATTAAGGCAATGAATCAATTAGCGAGAATTGCAATGAAAACAAATTCAAATGTTACCATCGAAGCACCATTAAATGATTTAGACAAACCTGGAATCCTGAAAACAGCAATAAAATATAAAGTGCCTTTTGAACATACATGGACATGCGTTTCAAATAGTAAGAAACCATGTGGAATTTGTCAACCATGTAGAAACAGAAGGGAATCTTTTGAAAAAATAGGTTTAAAAGATCCAGCAGATTACGAAAGTTAGTAAAAAATACACAAATGAAGGGAGGAGTTTTTTCCTCCCGTCATTTCATTAATTAATCCAATGGAGGGAGATAATATTAAAATGAAAAAATTGCCAATATCTCTTATTATCTGTGTCGCTGATGACATTCGGATAAAAAATACTTTAGAAAGTATTGACATCTTCTGCGAAGTAATAGTTGTATTAAACGGTGCAACTGCACAGGTAAGAAAAATCATTCAAGAATATAAGCAAACTGACAAGTATAAATTAGTTGTTGTGGAAATTCCAGAAAGAAATTTGAGCAAATCAAGAAATATTGGAATGAAAACGGCAACTTATGATAAGGTTGTCTTATATGATAGTGATTGCATAGTAGTTAAAGGAGCAATAGAAAAGTTTTATAAATTACTTGATCAATATCTGTTAGTTGATGGGAAAGTTAAATTTAAAGCTGATACATTTCAGAGCAAAGTAATAAGTCCAACACGAGAGCTTGGAATACCTGGATATGCACTATGTCCAGCGATAGGTATCCATAAAAATATTAAAGAGAAAGTTGGAAATTATTTCTTCGATGATGACATTCAATGGATTGAAGATTCTGAATTGAATATCAGAGCAAGTAAAGCTAAAATAAAAGTTGGTATTATTAGTGAAATTACATGTATTCACGATAATTTAACATTTAAGCAAGACCTAAAATCAGCATATAGATATGGGTATGGAGTAAAGAATGCAGCAAATAAAAATTTGCACAAGCATAGACCAACAGCTAATTGGAATTTACTTTATCCAATTAGTAAGAAAAGCATAATTTCAGCAATATATTATTTTTGTTGGAATATAGTTTACTGTATTGGCTATTATTTACACATTAAACTTTAGGAGGTAATTACTATGATTATTTTAGGATTAAATGGATGGAAAGAAAGAGGACACGATGGAGGAGCTAGCATTTTAGAAAATGGTCGGCTTACTTATGCTGTCGAAGAAGAAAAACTTATTGGTTTAAGGCATGCTTATGATAGAACACCAAACGAATCTATAAGTTTAATTCTGAAAGAAAGAAATTTAAAACTTGACGACATAGATGTATTTAGCATAGGATGGGATTATCCAATGTTATATGATATGTTATCAAAAGATTTTGTGAGTAAACAAGAAATGTCTAATGTCTTGTTTGGAACAGAGAAGTATGCCAATAGGATTACCTATACAAATCATCATTTGGCACATGCTTTTAGTACATTTTATCCTTCAAACTTTAAGGATGCCCTCGTTTTAGTAATTGATGGGCAAGGGGAATATATGGCAACTTCTGTTTTTGAAGCACACAGAGAAACTGGTGAGATGAAGTTACTTTATGAAACTAATATTTCATTAGGGTACTTCTATGCAGGTATTACAAAGCATATTGGATTCCACAGTGGACAAGAAGGTAAAACTATGGGGTTAGCTTCTTATGGGAAACCATTATTTTTGGATGAATTAAGAAAATATATTAATGTAAATAAAGAAGGAGATTTACAATGTGTATTTTCAGTAAAAAAGAAGAGCAAAGATGAGGAGGATGAAACTCTTGCAATTTGGTTAGAAATTTTGAAAAAAATAATTCCAGAAAGAAATGGAAGAATCATCAAAATAGATGAAGAAATTAGACCATATGCTAATCTTGCAACTTCTGCTCAGGTTTTGCTAGAAGAAATTTTAAAGACACTTGTAACTAAATATTACAAAAAAACAGGAATTACTAATGTAGCTATTGCTGGAGGAGTCGGACTCAACTGTACATCTTCTTCGGCTATTGAGGCATTACCTTTCATTACAGGAGTATTTATTCAGCCAGCTGCAAATGATGGTGGTATTTCTTTAGGAACTGCAATAAAAACTGCAATAGACAATGGAGAAAATGTAGATATAGAGATGATACCTTATCTTGGACCAGAGTATAGTAATGACGAAATAGAGAAAGAACTAAAAAAATCAAATCAGCCTTATAAGCAAGTAGAAAATATTGAAGAAGTAATAGCGAAATTATTAGCTGAACAAAATATTGTAGCTAATTTCCAAGGAAGATTAGAATTTGGTCCAAGAGCATTAGGAAATAGAAGTCTTTTAGCAGATCCAAGAGAGGAAAAGATGTTAATAAGATTGAATACTTTAAAAGGTAGAGAAGTATGGAGACCACTAGCACCAGCAGTTTTGTTTGAACACCAAGGAGAGTATTTTGATTATAAAAAATTTACTCCTCACATGACAAAAACTTGTAATGTTTTAAAAGCGGAACAAGACAATTTGCAAGCAATTACTCATGTAGATGGAACAGCACGAGTGCAATCGGTAACAAAGAAGTATAATGAAAGATTTTATAATATCATTAAAGAATTTTATAATATTACTGGAATACCAGTAGTCATTAATACATCTTTCAATGTAAAAGGTGAACCGATTGTGTGTACGCCAAAAGATGCTATAAGAAGTTCAAAAGAAATGAATTTAGATTATTTAGCAATTGGAGATTTCATTGTTAAATTGTAAGTTAAAATCTTCTTATGTTTGATTAAATTCAGGCATAAGAAGATTTTTTATTTATAATAAATATATTGATAAAAAAGAGAGATTAGTATATAATTTGAAAAAAAGGAGGAAAAAATATGGATAAGAATGAAGAAAAAAATTTTTATGACAAAATAGGAAAAACAATAGGATGGGACTTTTCTAGTATAAAATGCAAAATGATTGATAATAGTCCTTTTCAATATTTTAATGAAATAAATAAAGTAAGCAAAGAAAAAATTATATTAGACATAGGTACAGGAGGTGGAGAAAAAATCTTAAATAATATAAAAGATGCTAAATTAATTATAGGAACTGATTTTTCAAAGGAAATGATTAAAAGAGCAAAAGAAAATTCAAAGGCAAGAAATGATGTTATGTTTTTTGAAATGGATTCAAATGAAATAAAATTTCCAACAGGTTTTTTCGATATTGTATCTGCTAGGCATACACCATTTAATACAAATGAAGTTTTTAGAGTATTAAAAAATGGTGGAATACTTATTTCAGAGCAAGTAGATGAAGATGATTGTATTGATTTAAAGAAAATATTTGGTAGAGGGCAAGGTTTTGAAAAAAAGGTAAAACAAAGAGAACAAGATAGAATGAATTTAATTAATAGTGGTATTAATGATTTTGAATTTTATAACATAGTACAAGATGAATATTACGAAAGAGAAGAAGACTTATTATTTTTATTAAATAACACGCCAATTATTCCCGAGTTTGGAAAAAAAGAAAAAGACTATGAAAAATTTAATTACTATGTAGAGAAAAATAAAACTAGCAATGGAATTTATTTAAGAAGAATTTTATATGGACTAAAAGCAAAGAAAGGTGAAATTTAGAATTGGAATATACAATAGAAAATGCAAAAATAATTGATAAAGAAGAGATACAAAATTTATATAAATCTTTGATAGGTCAAAAAGGTTGTACTTGGAATGAAGAATATCCAACTAAAAAAGATATTGAAAGAGATATTTTAAATAAAGAACTAATTTGTTTGAAAAATAATAATGAAATAATAGCTGTTACTACATTAACAAAAGAAGTTGATATTGAGAAAGAGATAAATAGAAATGATGATCTATGTTTATTAACAAGAGTTGGAGTGAAGAAAAAGTATCAAGGAAAGGGATGCTCCAAAATTTTATTACAATATATAGTTAAAATTGCTAAAAATAAAGGGTTTAATTATATATATTTATTGGTTAACAAAGAAAATATAATCGCAAAAAAATTGTATGAAAAATTTAATTTTAAATTTAATAAAAATATTAAACTTTACGAAATTGAATGGGAGTTATTGGTTAAAAAATTGTAAATAAAAGGAGATAATATGTTTGAAAAAATAGTAGAAATAACAGATTTTTTGTGGGGGATTCCCCTTACTTTGTTCGTTGTAATTGCTGGAATATATTTTTGTTACTGTTGCAAATTTATACAATTTACTAAAGTAAAAACAATTTGGAAAAATACAGTTGGTAAAAAAAATAAAAGTGATAGTGATAAAAAAACCATAAATACAGTTTTGGCAGGAACTATTGGTTCTGGAAATATTGCGGGAATTGCTTCAGCGATAGCAGTAGGAGGACCAGGTGCAATTTTTTGGATGTGGGTTATTGCCTTAGTAAGTATGGCAATTAAATTTGTAGAAGTTACATTAGCAGTAAAATATAGGGAAAAAAATTCAGATGGAACATATATTGGTGGACCAATGTATTATATAAAAAAGATTATGGGGAAATTTGGGAAAATCTTAGCTTTTGTTTATAGCATAGGACTACTTATATTAGTTATTTCAGATTCTGGATTTGTTCAAATTAATACACTTGCCACATCTGTTAATGATACTTTTGGAATTCCATTAGTAGTTATTGCAATAACATTAATAGTATTATCCATAATAATAATTAATAAGGGATTTAAAACAACTACGAATGTTTTACAAAAAATTGTTCCAATTATGTCAGGAATTTATATTGTAACAGCCATAATAATAATAGTAATTAATATTGAAAACTTAGCAAGCTCTTTAGTTTTGATAGTGAAATATGCTTTTTCTCCAGCTCCAATAGTGGGTGGCTTTGCAGGTGCTACAATTAGTTCAGCTATAAGCAAAGGTGCAGCAAGAGGAATTTTTGCAAACGAAGCTGGAATGGGAACAACAACTACAGTATATGCGACAAGCAAAGAAAAAAATCCAGTTAAACAAGGAATGTGGGGAATTGTAGAAGTAACCATTGTTAGTTTCATTATATGTACTTTAACAGCTCTAGTCGTCATGGTATCAGGAGCATGGACAACGGGAGATACAGGTTCTGTTATGGTGCTAGATGCTTATGAAAATGTATTTGGAATTTTAGGAAAATATATTATGTGCATTGTTATAACACTGTTTGCATATTCTACATTCTTAGGCTTTTATATAGAATATAAAACAAGTATTACATATTTATTCGGAGAAAATAAATTAAAAATATTAAAATGGTTTTATTATATACCGATAATATTTGCAACATTAATGCCAATAGAAGAAATATGGTCAATTGCTGATATGGCAGTAGGTTTTATTGTTATACCTAATATTATTGCATTAATATGCTTAAGTAAAAAATTTAAAGCAATATTTAGTGAAAATATGAAAAAAATTGAATAATTGACATAAATAACAATAAATAGTATAATTATTATGTAAAATTATTTTTTACAACTCTCTAAAATGTTAAACATTTTCAAGTAATGACAGGAGGAATATATTATGACACAACTTGAAAAAAACCCAAACCCAACGAAAGATCAGCACTTTATGGTTGACGAATCAATGTTGGAAAGAATCTATCGGAAG
>CAWVFT010000082.1:0-8812 GCA_963928635.1 Bacillota bacterium
AAAAACTAATAGAAAAATAGAAAAATACAAAGAACTAAAAATATTATATAAATAAAAATATATAAAATGCCTCTATCATAAATTTAAAAATAAAAAATATAATTAAAAGAGAAATTTTAAAAATCTTATAATAAATGAAAAGGGGGCATTAAATTGAATAAAATAAAAAAGGCTCAAATAATAGTGATAATATTGAGCATTATTATTGGAACATTACTACATTTTACATATGAGTGGTCAGGAGAAAATAGCTTTGTAGGAAGCTTCAGTTCTGTTAACGAAAGCACATGGGAACACCTTAAATTAGTATTTTTTCCAATGTTATTATTAGCAATAGTAGAATATTTCTTTATAAAAAAAGAGGCAAATAATTATATAGAAGCAAAAACAATAGGAATATTTACATCAATATGTTTTATAATTATATTTTTTTACACATATACAGGAATATTAGGAGTAAACTTTGCTATAATTGATATTTTAACATTTATAATAAGCATTATACTAGGAGAATATGTTGCGTATAAATTAATGATAAGAAAAAATGAATCAACAAAATTAAGCAAAATATTATCAACATTAATAATTATTTTTTTCCTTTTAAGCTTTATCATATTCACATATAACCCACCAAGAGTAAATTTATTTAAAGATCCAACAGAAAAAACATATATAAAATAATATCACTTGTAAAAAACACAAATATTTTATATAATAAAACAAACATAAAAGAAAGAAGGAAACACATAAACAAATATTGTGGAAAAAGATGCCAAATGCAAGATATTATTTAAAAATAAAAGAAAAAGAAATACCAGTAATAATAAGAGAATATAAAAGCTCATATACTTTAAGAATATATTTTAAAGGAAACATATTAAACATAAGCAAACCCAAAAGGTTGAGTAAACATAGTTTTGAGAAATTTATCAAAGAAAATGAAAACAATATATATAATCAATATATAAAAATTTTAAGTACAGATAGCGATGATATAAAACATTGGAAAGATGGAGAAAAATTTAGCTATTTAGGTGAAGATTATATAATTGATGTAAAAGAAATAAATGAAAATAGGCTAAATATTAAAATAGATGAACAAAACAAAAAAATATTAATTAAAACACCAGAATATCTAAAAAATGAAGAAAGAAAAGAAAATATAGATAGAATAGTAAAAAAACTATTAAAAATACAAACCAATAAATACATGGAAGAAAGATTACCATACTGGAGCCAAAAAACAAATTTAATATATAACAATTACATGATAGGTGATACAACAAGCAAATTTGGCAGTTGTAGCCCAGCAAAAAAGAAACTTTATTTTAGCAATAGATTAATCATGTTACCTAAAGATGCAATTGACGCTATAATTGTACATGAGTTATGCCATTTAAAGTATAAAGACCATAGCAAAAACTTCTATAACTTAGTACAAGAATATATACCAAATTATAAAGAGATAGATAAATGGTTAAAACTGAATTCAAAGAAAATAATGATATAGAAAGGGGAGAAAAAATGTTACATATAGTTAAAGAAGATTTTGACGAAAGTCCAGAAGACATATTAAATACAATAAATAAAATGTTAAATAATAAAAATACTAATAAAGAAGAAACAGAAAACAAAGAAAAAGAGGAATAGATGTAATATGAAAATAATATATATAATGGGAAAAAGTTCATCTGGAAAAGATACAATTTTTAAAAATCTAAAAGAAAAATTAGGTTTTAATACATATGTAATGTATACCACAAGACCAATAAGAGAAGGAGAAAAAGAAGGAATAACATATCACTATATATCAAATGAAAAAATGCAAAGATATATTGAAGGAAAAGAAAAAGACAAATTAATTGAATATAGAACATATAATACAGTTTATGGACCTTGGACATATGCTACAATTGCAGATGAACAATTTCAAAGTAACAAAAATATGTTAATGTTAGGAACATTAGAATCGTACGAAAAAATGAAAGAGATTTTTAAGAATGAATTAATACCAATATATATAGAAGTAGAAGATGGACTAAGGTTAGAAAGAGCTATAAAAAGAGAGCAACAAGAAAAAGAACCTAAATATGCAGAAATATGCAGAAGATTTTTAGCCGATACTAAGGACTTTTCAGAAGAAAACTTGAAGAAAGCAGGTATAAATAAAAGATTTGAAAACATAGATTTAGAAAAATGTATTAAGGAAATTGAAGAAGAAATAGAAAAAAATATAACAAATTAAAGATTAACACTATAAAAGAAGAAAAAATTAATTTTAATTTAGAATGACTCGGAAAGATTTAACTTTCCGAGTTTATTATTATAGATTATTAAAACAAATAAAATTCAAAGCAATAATAAAAAGATAAAAATAATTGAAAAAGCCATAAAAATATAATAAAATTCAAATAAAATAGAAATACTACAATTAAAAATAAGAAATAAAAAGGAAAGGAAAGTGAAAAACATGAAAGCACTAATAACAGGAGCCTCATCAGGAATCGGAAAAGACATGGCAAGAGTTTTAGCAAATAAAGGATATGAACTAGTTATAGTCGCAAGAGACGAAAAAAAGCTAGAAGAGGTAAAAAACGAATTAAGTCCAATAACAAAAGTAGAGATAATAGCAAAAGACCTAAGTGATGAAGCAAATTGCAAAGAAATATATAAAGAAGTAGAAAATGTAGACCTATTAATCAACAATGCAGGGTTTGGAGACTGCGGAAACTTCACAAAAACATCACTAGAAAAAGAAATAAATATGATAAAAACAAATATAATAGCATATCATATTTTAACAAAGTTATACTTAATAGATATGAAGGCAAAAAATGAAGGAAAAATCCTAAATGTAGCGTCAATTGCAGGATTTATGCCAGGACCATTAATGGCAACATATTATGCAACAAAAAACTATGTAGTAAGATTATCAGAAGCAATAAGAGAAGAATTAAAAAAAGAAAAATCAAATATTCAAATTAGTATATTATGTCCAGGTCCAGTAGAAACAAATTTTAACAAAGTAGCAAACGTAAAATTTAACTTAAGAGAAGCAGATAGCAAAAAAGTAGCCGAATATGCTATTAAAGAGCTAGAAAAAGGCAAATTTTATATAATCCCTGGACTAGATGTAAAAATTGCGAAAATGGGAGCAAAAATAATACCAACAAATATAATACAAAAATTTGCATATATGGCACAAAAAAGGAAATTAGACAATTGACAAACGCAAACAAATATTCTATAATAAAACTGGTGATATTTATGAAAAGAGAAATATTGCATGTAGACGTAAATAATGCATTTTTAAGTTGGACAGCAATAGATATGTTAAAAAAAGGAAGTAAAGTAGATATAAGAGAAATACCATCAATAATAGGTGGGGATGAATCAAAAAGGTCTGGAATAGTGCTAGCAAAGAGTCCAAAAGCAAAAGAATTTGGAATAAAAACAGCAGAAACAATATATCAGGCAAAAATTAAATGTCCAAATCTGCAAATATTTCCGTCTAATTATAAAATATATAAAGAGAACTCAGATAAACTATATAAATTATTATTACAATACACAGATAAAATAGAAAGATTTAGCATAGATGAATGTTTTTTAGACATGACACACTACTTAATGAATGATACATTACTAAATAAAGCAAAAGAAATAAATAGAAGAGTAAAAGAAGAATTAGGATTTACAGTAAATGTAGGAGTAGCACATAATAAATTACTTGCAAAAATGGCATCAGATTTCACGAAACCAGACAGAGTACATACATTATACGAAGAAGAAATACCAACAAAAATGTGGCCATTACCAGTATCAGAATTATTTATGATAGGAAAAAGAACAGTGCCAAAACTATATCAAATGCAAATAAAAACAATAGGAGACTTAGCACATACAAACAAAGAAATGTTAAACAATAAATTTGGAAAACATGGAATAATGATGTGGGAATACGCAAATGGCATAGACAATTCAGAAGTAAAATATATAAGAGAAAAACCAAAAGGGATAGGAAATTCAATAACACTACCACAAGACATATCAGATATAAATAAATTAGAAGAAATATTATTAAACATTGCAGATCAAGTAGCATATAGGTTAAGAAAAGAAAACTTAGTTGCAAACGTAGTAAATGTGCAATTAAGAACTAAAAATTTTGTTGATACATCACATCAAAAAAAATTACCATATGCCACATCAAATACAAAACAAATATATAATGTAGCAAAAGAATTATTAAGAGAATTGTATAAAAAAGGAACAGCAATAAGGCTTGTAGGCTTAAGAGTAGATAACTTAGAGGAAAAAAATCAAATGCAATTATCAATATTTGATACACAAGAAGAAAAAAAATTAGACAAACTAGATGAGACAATTGACAAACTAAAAGAGAAGTATGGATACAACTTTATAAAAAGAGGTAGCAATTTAGAAAACAATATAAAATGGAGTAAATTTGAAGATTGATATAAAAAAATTTATATTTTTTTAACTTTTTTGTAAAAAATTGTAATTTTTTGCGACGAAAAAAGCTTGCAAATCTAATAATTTAATAGTATTATTAAGAAGTGCATTCAAAAAAATTTGAAATATAAAATGCATAGAACATAAGAGAAAGGAGAATTGTTTTGAAAACTTTTTATGGAGGTACTTTTATCGACAAAGAATTATTAGAGGAGGCAGGCAAGAAATTTCCAATAAAATTGGAATACTACAAGAACATTAATGAAGACGAGATAGTAGGAGGTAAAAACAACAAATTTGGCATAAGTGTAGTAAAAACAGAATATATACCAGAAAACACAAAAGTAGAAACGAAAAACGTCAAATATCTTACAAATGATGAAGAAAAAATTGAAAAGGTTTTAGAAATATTTAAAAGAAATCAAGTTACGCCAACTAGTGTAGAAGATATAATTAGCGATTTATACAAAAAAGTTTTTTAAAAATATAAAACATAATAATAAAAATCTTAATATTTATAAATCAATCAAAGTTTATTTTATATTAATTATATAGGCATTAATAATCCAAATAGTTGAAACTCATGTTATTATTTTTCTAAATTATTCCAACTTAAGCACAATAAGAAATTGTTTATAATAATCAATATATTAAAAACAAAACATAAGAATATATGAATAAATTAAAAGAAAAACTTGCAAAAAATGAAAAAATATTTTATTATACTATAATAGTAACATAATATAAACAAACAAGGGAGGATTCAAATGGCTGATAAATTAATAATAGTAGAATCACCTGCTAAGGCAAACACTATAAAGAAATTCCTAGGAGGAAGCACAAAAGTAGTAGCTTCAATGGGACATATAAGAGATTTACCAAAATCAAAATTAGGAATAGACATAGAAAATGACTTTGAGCCAGAATATATAAATATAAGAGGAAAAGGGCAACTCATAAAAAGCTTAAAAAAAGATGCAGACGAAGCAAAAAAAGTATATCTTGCAACTGACCCTGATAGAGAAGGAGAAGCAATAGCATGGCATTTAGCAAAAATATTACAAGAAGACAAAGAAAAAATAACAAGAGTAACATTTAATGAAATAACAAAAACAGCAGTGCAAAAAGCCATGAAAAACGCAAGAGATATAGATATAAACTTAGTTGATGCACAACAAGCAAGAAGAGTATTAGACAGAATAGTTGGTTATAAAATAAGCCCGTTATTATGGAAAAAAGTAAAAAGAGGACTATCAGCGGGAAGAGTACAATCAGTAGCAGTAAAGCTAATAGTTGATAGAGAAAACGAGATAGAAAACTTTAAACCAGAAGAATATTGGAACATTTATGCTAATTTACAAGAAAATAAAACAAATAAAACATTTCAAGCAAGATTTTTTGGAAAAGATGGTAAAAGACAAGAACTACATACAAAAGACGAAGTAGAAGAAATACTTAAAAATATTGAAGGAGCAAAATATATTGTAACAGAAATAAAAAAAGGAGAAAAGAAAAGAACACCAGCTCCACCATTCACAACAAGTACAATGCAACAAGAAGCATCAAGAAAATTAGGTTTTACATTAAAGAGAACAATGGCAACAGCACAAATGCTATATGAAGGAGTAAAAATACAAGAAAGAGGAACAGTAGGGTTAATAACGTACATGAGAACAGACTCAACAAGAATATCAGAAGAAGCAAGAACTGCAGCCAAAGAGCAAATTATAAACCACTATGGAGAAGAATACTACGAAAATAGATATTACAAAACAAGTAAAGATGCTCAAGATGCTCACGAAGGTATTAGGCCAACATATGCTGATATACACCCAGATGATATAAAAGATTCAGTAACAAGCGACCAATACAAATTATATAAATTAATATATAATAGATTTATGGCAAGCCAAATGAAATCAGCTATATATGACACAATGGCAGTAACAATAAAAGCAAATAACTATGATTTTAAAGCAAACGGGCAAAACTTAAAATTTAAAGGATTTATGACATTATATGTAGAAGGAACAGATGAAAAGCAAGAACAAGAAGAAGGAATACTGCCAAAACTAAATGAAAAAGAAGAGCTAGAATTAAAAAAAATAGACCCAAAACAAAGTTTTACAGAGCCTCCTGCAAGATACACAGAAGCAAGCCTAGTAAAAGCATTAGAAGAAAAAGACATAGGAAGACCAAGCACGTATTCGCCAATAATAACAACAATACTAGAAAGAAGATATATAGAAAAGATACAAAAACAACTACACCCAACAGAATTGGGAAAAGTAGTAAACAAATTACTAACAGAAAATTTTTCAGAGATAATAAATGTAGAATTCACAGCAGAAATAGAAAATGAATTTGATGAAATTGCAGAAGGTAAAGAAGAATGGAAAAAAATGATACGAGAATTCTATGAGCCATTTGAAAAAGAATTAGAAGAAGCAGAAAAAAATCTAGAACACATAAAAATAGAAGACGAAGTATCAGATGTAAAATGTGAAAAATGTGGAAGAATGATGGTTTACAAGTACGGAAAATATGGAAAATTCTTAGCATGCCCAGGATATCCAGAATGTAAGAATACAAAACCAATAATACAATATATAGAAAATTCATGCCCAAAATGTGGAGGAAAAGTACAAGTAAGAAAGACAAAAAGAGGAAAAAATTACTATATTTGTGAAAATAACCCAAAAACTTGTGACTTCATATCTTGGAATAAGCCCCAAAAAGGAGAAAAGTGGGAAATAGAAGATAATAAAGAAAAGCCATCTCAAAAAATTAAAAAAACATCTAAAAAGAAGAAACAATAATATTGACAATATAAACTTAAATTAAAAGAGCTACACATAAACCAAAAAAAGGCTTAGCAAAAAACAATGCTAAGCCTTGACAATAATAAATAAATTTGTTATTATAATAAATGCAAAATATAAAGATTAAGACACATTAAATAATTTGCAGGTATAGTTTAGTGGTAAAACGAGACCTTGCCAAGGTTTAGTCACGAGTCCGATTCTCGTTACCTGCTCCACAAGGGATTAAGGGACGTATCTAAAATCCCTTCTAAGAGGGAATAGAGACAAATCTTAATTTTTTTAATAAACAGGTATTTTTATTATCTTTACTGAATATTTATTAATATATTAACTTTATATGGCGACATAGCCAAGTGGCTAAGGCACGAGTCTGCAAAACTCTGATCCCCGGTTCGAGTCCGGGTGTCGCCTCCAATTTGAATAGGTTTAGACGGTTATTATAAAGTGTCACAAAATATCACAGATAACCCAATTTATTGAAAATACTGTCTTTGAAAACAGTATTTTATTTTTAGCAAGAAAATGAAATAACAATGAAAGTAAATTGTGGAATAAGTGAACTATGTAAAATTCTAGAAGATAAGGGATTTAAAGTTGTAGATAGATTTACAATGAATGATATATTTATGATACCAAATACTTTAAAAAGTAAGATAAAAGAATTAACTAGTAGAGAGATTCTAAAAAATGCAATACTCATAAGAGATATAGAAAATCAATTTAAAGAAAACAGAAATAAAAAAATTACTTTTAAAAAGAAAGAATTCAACAAAAGTGGTGATATACTAAGTCAAGAATCTATTAATTGTGATATTTTTAATATAGATGAGGCTGTAAATTTCTTTCAAGCTATTAATTATTATGAAATAATGAATGTTATAGAAAGGGATATTGTTTATGGAAAAGGAGACTTGGAATAGCAATAAAAGATATAGAGAATGGAGACAATTTAATTGAAGTAGAGACAGTATCAAATAATGACAATATAGACACAATAGAAAAATTAAAAACACAAATTATAAATTTACAAATTCCTGTTGATACTAGTAATTTTTTTGTAAAAAAAGCAGAAATAGAATTAGATAAAATAATAAAGAGATAGATAGTTTATTTAATATTAAAAATTCAAGGAATCTTGGACAATTCAAAATTTTGGTAGCAAAATATTTGACAAATATATAAAAAGATGTTATTATATAGTTACATTAAACAAAAACATTCAAAGTTCTGCGAATGTCATTTGTGCTTGTATGTGTATCACAACTACACATACTTTTTTATTGTATGGGAAAAATCACTTTCCTATACAATAAAAAACAACATTGCATTATATAAAAACAGGATAGACCACAACATTCTATCCTGTTTGACAATACTATTATGTATTATCTTCTTTCATTTTTTCATCTTTTGTACTTGCCTTAGTAGATTTTAATGTTTCAATTTCTTCTTTTTGTTTTAATAATTTATCTACTAGTTGCAAAATTAGTTCTGCGTTTGTCATATGTGCT
>CAWVFT010000083.1:0-3317 GCA_963928635.1 Bacillota bacterium
TAATACGTGAATTTCAACTGATGTTTGACCATCTGCTGCTGTTGAGAATACTTGTGATTTCTTTGTTGGTATTGTTGTATTTCTTTCTATTAATTTTGTAAATACTCCACCATATGTTTCAATTCCTAATGATAATGGTGTTACGTCTAGTAATACTAAGTCTTTAACATCTCCTGATAATACACCACCTTGGATTGCTGCACCAATTGCAACACATTCATCTGGGTTTATTCCTTTATCAGCTTCTTTTCCTGTTATCTTTTTAACTGCTTCTTGTACACATGGTACTCTTGTAGATCCACCTACTAATAATATTTTGTGAATATCATTTGCTGTTAATCCTGCATCTTTTAATGCTTGATTTACTGGTCCTTCTGTTGCATCTACTAAGTCTTTTATTAATTCTTCGAATTTTGCTCTTGTTAATGTTATATCTAAGTGTTTTGGTCCTGTACTATCTGCTGTAATAAATGGTAAGTTGATTTGTGTTTGACCAACACCTGATAATTCTATTTTAGCTTTTTCTGCAGCTTCTTTTAATCTTTGCATTGCCATTTTGTCTTGTTTTAAATCTATTCCACTTGATTTTTTGAATTCATCTACTAAGTAATCGATAATTCTATTATCAAAGTCATCTCCTCCTAAGTGTGTATTACCACTTGTTGCCAATACTTCGAATACTCCATCTCCAATATCTAGTATAGATACATCAAATGTTCCTCCACCTAAGTCATAAATTAAGATTTTTTGATCTTGTTCTTTATCCATTCCATATGCTAGAGCTGCTGCTGTTGGCTCGTTTATAATTCTTAAGACTTCAAGTCCTGCTATTTTACCTGCATCTTTTGTTGCTTGTCTTTGGCTATCATTAAAATATGCTGGTACTGTAATAACTGCTTGTGTTACTTTTTGTCCTAAATAATTTTCTGCATCTGCTTTTAATTTTTGTAAAATCATTGCAGATATTTCTTGTGGTGTAAATTCTTCTCCATCTACTTTTACTTTTTCTGCTGTTCCCATTTTTCTTTTGATTGATATAACAGTATTGTCTGGATTTGTTACTGCTTGACGTTTTGCTATTTGTCCTACTAATCTTTCTCCATTTTTAGAGAATGCTACTACTGATGGTGTTGTTCTATTACCTTCAGCATTTGGTATTACAACTGGTTCTCCTCCTTCCATAACTGCTACACATGAATTTGTTGTTCCTAAGTCAATTCCTATAATTTTTCCCATTTTCTTTCATCCTTTCTTTAATAAAAAATTTGTATAAATAAAATTAATACCCAATTTAACAATAATGATACTCCAAATTGTACTAATATACTTATTGCAATAAATTGAACCCTGTCAAAATTATTGTATAATTTACGCAATATGAATATCATTATTAAACCTATTACGAAATATCCCCCAAATAGTAATAAAAACATTATAATAGATATATATCTCGTCATTATCATTAGTTTAATTTCCATACAGACCGCATAAATAAGTACGTTTCCTAAAAAATTAATATCTTTGTCCATTGCAGAATATATGAAATAAAATATTACTATATCAATTAATATTCCTATTAATGTGTTTATACCAAAATTAAAAACATTTAGCATTATTTATTCCCCTTTAATTTGCTACTACTACCATTGAATGTCTTATAACTTTTGTTCCTATTTTATATCCTTTTCTATATTCTTGCACAATTTCTTTTTCTCCTTTTGTATCATCTTGTACACTGCTTACTGCTTCGTGTAGTTCTGGATCAAAAGTTTCTCCTACTGTTTTTATTTCTTCTACTCCTTTAGATTTTAGTGTGTCTTGAAATTGTTTTAAAACTAATTCTATTCCTTTTTTGTATTCTTCGTCTTTAGATTCTGCTTTTACAGCATTTTCTAAGTTATCTAGAATTGGAAGTATTGAGCTTACTATATCTGATAAAATCATGTTATATAGACTTTCTCTTTCTTTTCCGCTTCTTTTTTTGAAGTTTTCAAATTCTGCTAAAATTCTTTTGTATCTATCTGTTATATCATCTAGTTCTTCTTGTTTTTGTTTTAATACTTCTTTTTCAGTTTGTTTTTTTTCTACTTTTTCGCTTATTTCGTTTTTCTCTTCTTTAAATTCTTTTTCATTATTATTTTCTTTTTCAGCCATTTTTAACCTTCTTTCTATATGTTTTTTTCGTTTAATTTTTTATTTATATATTTCATAACTGAAATTACTTTTGAATAATTCATCCTTTTAGGTCCTATAATTCCTATTGTGCCTAGGTCTTTGTCTCCTACTTTATGTTTAAATGTTATTATACTGAAATCTTTTAATTCGTCTTTTTCGTTTTCATCACCAATATATACATTTATATCTTTTGCAAATCCTGATTCTAACATATCTGTTACTAATTCTTTTTCATCTATTATATTTATAAAGTTTTTGGCGACTTCTAAACTATTAAATTCTGGCAGTTCAAATGATTTATTTGCTCCCTCTAGGTATATTTGTCTATCTTCAGTTATTACTTTTTTTATTTGTTCTATAATAGGTTTTATTACTTTTACGCTATATTTCATTTCATTTATAAGATATTTTTCTAAAGGTGCATCTATTATATCTAAAGGCTTACCTTTTAATTTATTGTTGAACATATAATTAATAGTTTCTACTTGTTTTTCTGTTATGTCTTCATCAAATTTTATTATGGTCTCTTTTACCATTCCTGTGTTTGTAAGTATTATAGCCATTAACATTCTTGGACCTAATAGTACAAATTTGATTTCTTGTATTAATTGGTTATCTGTTCCTGGTCCTATTGCTACTGTTGTATAATGAGTTATTTCTGATATTGTTGTTGTTGTAATTTTTGTTAAATCATCTATTTCATTTACTTTTGTTTCTAGTTTATCACTAATGTATTTTATTTCTTCTAAGCTTATATTGTCATCTTGTAATAACTCATCTACATAATACCTATAGCCTTTTTCTGATGGTATTCTTCCACTTGATGTATGTGTTTTTTCTAGGTACCCTGCTTTTTCTAAGTCTGCCATCTCATTTCTTATTGTTGCACTACTGTAGTTTAAGTCTTCATGATTAGTTAGAGAACTAGAACTTACTGGTTCAGCAGTATTTACATATTCTTCTACTATTGCCTGCAAAACTTTTTTCTTTCTGTCGTCTAACATTTTATCACCTCTTTTAGCACTCTTTGTGTTTGTTTGCTAATCTTTGTATATATTATAACCATTTTTAGCACTTGTCAATACCTTTTGCTAAAATAATTGTAAATTTTTTGTGAAAATGTTGCAATTCACAAATCAAAA
>CAWVFT010000084.1:0-18072 GCA_963928635.1 Bacillota bacterium
TCGCCCCGTAGTTTCTCTAAAATCTGAAATCTCAGAAGAACAAGTACCAAAAATAGAAGACAAAGTAGAAGAAGAATGGAATTATAACGAGAATTCAGGAGAACCAGAGTAAGAACAAGAAGGCCTTTGGTCTTCTTGTGATATAGGTTTTGAAAGGAATTAAAAATGGGAATATTAACAATGGTAAAAATGTTTAATTTCTTATAAATATTTATGTAATAGAGATTTAAAAATTAACTATTGAGAAAAAATCGGAATTAAAACAATAATTCCGATTTTTCAAATTCTAGCATTTTATAAAATTAAAAAATATTAAATTTCTAAACTAGTATCTAAAGCAAGTTTTATCATTGTATTAAGTCCAGTTTCTCTTTCCTCAGAAGTTGCAACTTTATCAATAAATTTAGAATCAACAACAGACATTAAGCAAGCAGCATTTTTCTTTAATAATTTAGCAACATAAAATAAAGCAAAAGCCTCCATTTCAGCCGCACAAGGTTTAATATCTTTTGGGATTCTTGCTAAAAATTGGTTTACATCAGTCATATATAAATCAAAACAGTCAGTACAAACAGTATCACCTGTAACCAAATTAATATTTGAATTCTCAGCAGTTTTTGTTATTAAATTATTCAAATATGAACTAGAATCTACAATATGACAGTCATCATTATTCAAAGTATAAGCAAAATTACTTTCAGAAAAAACTTTTTTAGAAAGGACAATATCAAATAAATCCAATTCAGGCAAATAACCTCCGCAAGAACCAATTCTAATAATATTATCAACATCATAAAATTTATAAAGTTCATAGCTATAGATTCCCATGCTAGGCATACCCATTCCAGAAGCCATAACAGAAACTTCTTTGCCTTTATATTTTCCGGTATAGCAATAAGCACATCTAACGGAATTTACAAGTTTGCTATTTTCTAAAAAATTCTCAGCAATATATTTAGCTCTTAGTGGATCTCCAGGCATTATAACAGTTTTAGCAATATCACTCATATTTGCTTCATTATGTGGTGTTGGCATAAAATCACTCCTTTTTAGTTTCAAAAATGATTTGACTTTTTTTAAAAATCTGTGTATAATAAGTATAGGAAATGGAGAGACCACAAAGTGGTTGCCAAAAGAATGATAAAATAACCATCCGCCTGGGCAAAGCAGAATGGTTATTTTTTATTGCCTATGCAGTAAATACACGATGAGGATAACTAAGGCAAAATTTATGATAGTAATTCCTACTAATCCAAAGAAAAGTAGTCTTATTGTTATCAATAATATTGTCTCTACCATAGCACCACCTCCGTTGTCAATCTCACAACAAAAGTTGTGGAGTAAGTATGTACTAAAAGGAGGCAACACACTCTGCTTATTCTCATTTCCTATGCCAAATACTATATAACAATTTTTATAAAAAAACAAGCGAACATTTTAAAATATTGTAAAAAACATTGAAAAAAAACTAAAGTTATGATATATATTAAAATAAATAAAATCAAGAGAAAAATGCTAGATTGAGGTGAAAAAATGATAAAGGCTTACGCTAAATCTGATGTAGGCAAAGTAAGAGAAAATAATCAAGACTATTATTACATATCAAGCTCATTGGACGAAATACAACTATACATGTTAGCAGATGGTATGGGAGGATATAACGGAGGAGAAATTGCAAGTAAATTAGCAATACAAACCGCCAAAAGTTATATTGAAAACAACTTTAAAGACATACCAAAAGACAAAGAAAGCATAATACAACTAATAGGAAGTAGCATGGAATATGCAAATATGATAGTATATGAAAAATCAAAAGAAAATTCTGAATTAGAGGGAATGGGTACTACATTAGATATTTGTTTAATATATAATAATAAAGTATTTATAGGACATATAGGAGATAGTAGAGTATACAGAATAAGGAATGAATTTTTAAGAAAGCTAACACAAGACCACAGTTACGTACAAAAACTAGTAAAAGATGGTACAATAACAAAAGAAGAAGCAGAACATCATCCACAAAAAAATATGCTTATGAAAGCTCTAGGATGCAATGCATTTATAGAACCAGATGTAATAGTAAAAGGATTTTTAAAAGATGATATATTATTAATGTCATCTGATGGATTAACAAATATGGTAAAACCAGAAGATTTGTTAAGAATAGCAAAAAAAGATTTTGAACAAGCACCAAAAGAATTAGTAAACTTAGCTAATGAAAATGGAGGATATGACAATATTACATTAATAGTAATTAAAAATATTTAATTACAAATCTAAAATAAATTGAGAGATACCTTGGAGGAAGGAATGAGAAAAAAATGGTTTTAGAAGGAAAAATATTAGGGAATAGGTATGAGATTATACAAAAAATAGGTAATGGGGGAATGGCAATAGTATATAAAGCTAGAGACCTTACTTTAAATAGATATGTAGCAGTAAAAGTTTTAAGAGATGAGTTCACAACAGATGAAGAATTTATAAAAAGATTTGAAACAGAAGCACAGTCAGCAGCAAGATTAATACATCCAAATATAGTATCAATATATGATGTAGGGGTAGATAATAATTTAACATATTATATTGTTATGGAATTAATACAAGGAAAGACATTAAAAGAAATAATAATACAAGAACAAGGACCATTACCTTGGAAATGGTCAATAAATGTATCTATTCAAATAGCATCAGCACTAGAAATGGCACATAAAAATAATATTATTCATAGAGACATAAAACCACATAATATCATTATAACAGAAGACGGAGTAGCAAAGGTAACAGATTTTGGAATTGCAAAAGCAGTATCAAATTCAACAATAACAGCATTCGGGAAAACAATAGGTTCAGTACATTATTTCTCTCCTGAACATGCTAGAGGTGGATATACAGATGCAAAATCAGATATATACTCACTAGGAGTAGTAATGTATGAAATGGTAACAGGTAAAGTACCATTTGATGCAGATACACCTGTATCAATAGCATTAAAACACATGCAAGAAGAACCAGTAGAACCACAAGAAATAAATCCAAACATACCAGACGCAGTAAATAAAATAATAATGAAAGCGTTACAAAAAGAGCCAGCATTAAGATATCAAACAGCTACAGAAATGTTACAAGATTTAAAAATGTCATTAAAAGACCCATCTGGTGACTTTGTAGATCAAGGTGGAATAGACCCAACATCAGTAACAAGAAAAATCGATTTAGATGAGTACGAAAACATACAAAACAAAAAAACAAGAAATAGTGAAAATAACAAAAAAGAAAATAAATTGAAAAAATTTATAAAAAGCCATAAAAAATTAAGTATATTTATAGGATTAATACTATTATTTATAATAGCATTCGGAGGAACACTTGGAATACTAAACCTAACAAATCCAGCAGAAGTACAAATACCAAATTTAGTAGGAATGTCAAAAGAAGAAGCTCAAGCTGATGCAGAAGAAGCAAAACTAAAATTTGAAGTAGCAAACGAAGAATACAACGCAGAAGTACCAGAAGGGTTTGTAATAAGCCAAGATCCAAAATATATAGAAAATTACAATGTAAAAGAAGGAAGTACAGTAACAGTAGTAGTAAGTAAAGGAACAGAAAAAACGAAAGTTCCAAATGTAGAAGGAAAAGAAGAAGAAGAAGCAATTAAGCTAATAGAAGAAGCAAAATTGAAAGCAGAAGTAATAGAAGAAACAAGCAAAACTGTTGAAGAAGGTCATGTAATAAGCCAAGAAACAGAACCTGATACAGAAGTATCAGCAGGAGATACAGTAAAAATCCATGTAAGTACAGGAACAGGAATAAAACAAGTAACAGTACAAAATGTTGTAGGTCAAACAGAAGCAAATGCAAAAGCAACATTAGAAGGGCAAGGACTAAAAGTAACAGTAACAAACGAAGAAGATACATCAAAAGACAATGGAGTAGTATTAAAACAAAGTATCGATAGTGGAAAAACTGTAAATGAGGGAACAGCGATAACAATAACAGTTAATAAAATAACAGAGACAAAAAATATAAAATTATCAATCAATGTAAAATCAATAACAGGATATAAAGAACCAACCACAAATGATACAAACACTACAACAGAAACAAAAACTGATGTAGCAAATATAGAAATAAAAGTTGATAACAAAACAGTATATACTGATTCAAATGTAGATAAAAGTACAACAAATAAAACAGCAACAATACAAATAAAAGGTACACAAAGTGTACAAATAATAATAACAGACAAAAATGGAGGAAGCTGGTCTAGAAGTCAGAGCATAAATTCAAACACGACAACAGAACTAACAATTAGTTAAACCAAATATGGATTCAAATATGCCAAAAATTGCCAAAGGGGATGGGGCCTTTTGGCAATTTTAAAAAATAGAAACTTAAATTCATCCGTTTAGGCAGAAGAGAAAAATTTAGATCTGTCCCCAAAATCCCTAGATTCAGGGATTTTGAGATACGTCCCTAAATCCCTATTTTGAAAAGGAGGAAATTTTGCAAGGATTAATAGTAGGAAATATATCAAATTTATATAAAATAGAATATGAAGAAAAAATATACGAAGCAGTGGCAAAAGGTAAATTCAAACTAGAGAATATAACTCTAGTAGTTGGAGATATAGTAGAATTTGAAATAACAGATGAAGAAAATAGAAAAGCTTTTATAACAAAAATAAGTGACAGAAAAACATATGTAAAAAGACCAAAACTTGCCAATATTACAAATTTAATATTTGTAATTTCTAGTATAGACCCAAAGCCAGATTTATTAATGCTAGATAAACAATTGGCATTTGCAGAGTTTCTAAATATAAACTGCACAATAGTTTTAAATAAAATAGATTTAGACAAAAGGCAAGAATTCGAAGAAATATATAATACATATACAGATATAGGATATAAAGTAATAAAAACAAATGCAAAAGAAAAGCAAGGAATTGAAGAATTATTGAATAATCTAAAAGGAAATATAAATGCATTTGCAGGAAATTCAGGTGTAGGAAAATCCACTCTTATAAATTCCATTTTTAATAAAGAAATTACAGAAGAAGGAGAAATAAGCAAAAGAAATAAGAGAGGAAAAAACACAACAACAGATACTAAATTATATAAAATAGATAAAAATACATATATAGCAGACACTCCAGGATTTTCAACATTTAATATATCAGATATTGAAAGTAAAGATTTAGATAAATATTTTAAAGAATTTAAACAATATATTGATAATTGTGAGTTTATAGGATGTACACATATAAAAGAAGAAAATTGTGGGATAAAAAAAGCAATAGAAGAAGGAAAAATATCAAAGGGGAGATATGAAAGATATTGCAAAATTTATGAGGAATTAAAAGAAAAGGAGAATAGAAAATGGTAGAAGTATCAAGCTCAATACTTTCTGTAAATAGAGGGGAAGAATCAAAAACATTTTTTGCATTAGAAAAAGCAAAAACAGATTATTTTCATATAGACGTAATGGATGGAAACTTCGTAAAAAGAAATACATATACAAAAATGTTTGAATATGCATCATATATTAAAAGGATATCAAATATACCGTTGGATGTACATTTAATGGTAGAAGACGTGGAAAAGGCAATAGACGAATTTTCTTCTTTAGAACCAAATATAATAACATTCCATTATGAAGCATGTAAAAATAAAGAAGAAGTAATAAAATTTATAAATATGATAAAAGAATACCATTGTAAAGTAGGTATTAGTGTAAAACCAGAAACAGATGTGCAAAAAATTTATGAATTTTTGCCATTCATACATAATGTGTTAATAATGACAGTAGAACCAGGTAAAGGTGGACAAACATTGCTTCCAGATATGTTAGAGAAAATCAAAAAATTGAAAGAATATATTGATAAAGAAGATTTAGAAATTGATATAGAAGTAGATGGTGGAATAAATTTAAAAACTGCACCAGAGGTAAAAAAAGCAGGCGCAAATATTTTAGTTGCAGGTACTGCAATATTAATGGCAAAAGATTATAAAGTTATAATAGATGAATTAAAGGGATTTTAGGGACGGACTCAAAAATCCCTTTTTGACATTATAGAAAATTACATTTCCTATAATGTCAAAATATAGATGCACAGAAAAATTGCAAAGCAATTTTTCGCGTCGACAAATCTTACACGCTTCTTGCTAGACCTTAGTTAATATAGAAAATATTAAACCGTAGAGAAAAGGTCTAGCGAAGCTAGATTTGTCCATAATGTTTGCAATATTCTTTAACAGCACAAATATCACATTTTGGATGCCTAGCAACACAAGTATTTCTACCATGCCAAATAAGTAAATGATTAATATCTTTTAAATCTTCTTTAGGAAATATCTTAATTAAATCTTGCTCAATTTTAGAAGGATCACTTTGATTAGATAATCCCATTAAATTAGAAATTCTTTTAGCATGAGTGTCAACAGCAATACCATTTGCAATACCAAAAGCTTCTAACATAATAACATTAGCAGATTTTCTACCAACACCAGCTAAAGAAAGTAAATCTTCCATATTATTTGGAACAATACCATTAAATTTTTCTAATACTTGCTTTGCACATAATTTAATATTTTTAGCTTTATTTTTATAAAATCCGCAAGGATGAATTAAATCTTCAAGTTCTTTAATATCTATATTTGCAAAATCTTCTATTGTTTTACATCTTTCAAATAATGCAGGGGTTGTAAGATTTACTCTTTCATCAGTACATTGAGCAGAAAGCATAACAGCTACTGTCATTTGAAAAGGAGTAGTAAAATCTAAACTGCATTTTGCATCTGGATAAGTTTTTCTTAAAATTTCTACAAGTTTTGCTCCGTCTTTTTTTGTCATTTAAATTCATTCCCTCCAAAATCAATTTTATAAGTCTTTACTAATAATATATATCATAAAATGTCTTAATGGTCAATTTAAACATAAAAAATGTAACAATTCAGTCCTCTAATAATACATTCGGGAGCGATTGTATTTCGAAGTTGACTGAATTGTTACTAAAAAATTGATTCAAATCGACATAAAATGGAACAAGAAAAATGGGAAAGCAATATAATATAGTAAAGAAAAAAGGAGGGAGTCGAATGATATTTTGTGCATTAAAAAAGACAATAGGAGTAGCATTAATAGGAATAGGAATTGGTGTATTATTAGTATTATTGCTCCCTGTAACAGGATGGCTATTTTTAATAGGAGTGGCACTTGCATGTATTGGACTAATGTGGCTTGCATGTTAGGTAATTATTACTGTTGTAAATACTAAATAGAAAAAAAGGAGGGAATACATATGACTATAGTAGTAAAAAAAGTTCCAAAATGCTTAAGGGGATTTGTAAAATTCATTTTTAGAATAAAAGATTAAAAAAAAAGAGCTTAGGCTCTTTTTACTTTTCCATCTCTTAAACATTTAGCACATACATGAATCCTTTTAACTTCACCATTAATTTCAGCTTTAACGCTTCTTAAATTTGGTTTCCAAGTACGAGGACTTCTTTTACTTATATGTGAACGAGTTATACTTAATTTATTTCCGTTACTTTGTGTTTTATTACAAATTGCACATTTTGCCATGATTAACTGCACCTCCTAATTTAAAAATAAAATCGACTATAAGTAAGTTTAACACAAAAATAATAAAAAAACAAGTATTTTTTAAAAATTCCTTGCAAAATGCTAATTTTGTGATATAATTATAAAGCTATTGAAAAAATATGAAAGGATGAATAATATGAATTGTAAAGTAGAAAAGACAGAAAACGCAAATGAAGTAAAATTAGAAATAACAGTAGAAGCTGCAAAATTTGATGAAGCAATGAAAAAAGTATATTTTAAAAGTGCAAAATATTTCAATATACCAGGATTCAGAAAAGGTAAAGCACCAATGAACATAGTAGAAAAATATTATGGAAAAGAAATATTTTACGAAGATGCTTTTAATGATGTAGCACAAGAAGCATTAGAAGAAGCAGTAAAAGAAAATAAAATAGAAGTAGTAAGTAGACCAGATATAGATGTAACACAAATAGGAAAGGGACAAGACTTAATATTTACAGCCGTATTCCAAGTAAAACCAGAAGCAGAACTTGGAAAATATAAAGGTATAGAAGTAAAGAAAATTGAGTATAATGTAACAGACGAAGATATAAACCATGAATTATCACATATGCAAGAACATAATGCAAGACTAATCAATATAGAAGATAGACCTGTAGAAAAGGGAGATATCACAGTAATTGATTTTGAAGGTTTTGTAGATGGAAAAGCATTTGAAGGTGGAAAAGCAGAAAATCATGAATTAGAAATAGGAAGCAACACATTTATACCAGGATTTGAAGACCAAATAATAGGAATGAAAAAAGAAGAAGAAAAAGACATAAATGTAAAATTCCCAGATGAATATTTTTCAAAAGATTTAGCAGGAAAAGATGCAACATTCAAAGTAAAATTACATGAAATAAAGAAAAAAGAATTACCAGAATTAAATGATGAATTTGCTAAAGATACAAGCGAATTTGATACATTAGACGAATTAAAGAAAAGTATCAAAGACAAAATGGAAAAAGAAAATGAGCAAAAACAAAAATATGAAACTGAGGAAGAAGTAATAAAAGCAGTTTGTGATAACATAAAAGTTGATATTCCATCAGGAATGATAGAAACAGAAACAGAAAATATGTTAAAAGATATTAAAAATAGATTATCATATCAAGGATTAAAATTAGAACAATATCTAAAAATGTTAGGTAAGACAAAAGAAGAAATGCAAAAAGAATACGAACCTCAAGCAATTGAAGCTATAAAATCAAGATTAATGTTAGAAGCAGTAATAAAAGCAGAAAAAATAGAAGCAACAGATGACGAAATAGAAGAAAAAATGAAAGAAATGGCTAAAAACTATGGAAGAGAAAATGATGCAGAATTCATGAAAAATGAAAATGTTGCAAATTACATAAAAGAAGGAATAAAATCAGAAAAGGCCGTTAACTTACTAGTAGAAAATGCAAAATTCAAAAAATAATAATTTATAACAAAAAATATAAAATAAAAATAACATTAAGAAAGGGTGAGGTTGAAAAAATATATTCAAACTTGCCCTTTTAAGACAATTGAGTTACAATTCACAGCAAATTCAGTAAAATACTAAATGTTTTATATATTATATTTCAGAAATTTTTCGGCTCAATACATAATTTAAGAAATATAATATATAAAACATTTAAAGTAATTTGCACTAGGCTGTGAATTGTAACATAAATTCAAAATTAAATATATAGTTTTTAAATATAATCTGTTGTATAATATAAATTTAAATGATATATTATATACAAAGAAAAGAATGGAGGAACAAATTATGTTAGAAAAAAATAGTTTAGTACCATATGTTATAGAACAAACAAGTAAAGGAGAAAGATCATATGATATATTCTCAAGATTATTAAAAGATAGAATTATATTTTTAGGAGAAGATGTAAATCCAACAACAGCAAGCTTAGTAATAGCACAATTATTATTCTTAGAATCAGAAGATCCAGATAAAGAAATATCACTATATATCAATTCACCAGGAGGATCAATAACAGATGGAATGGGAATAGTAGATACAATGAACTATATCAAATGTCCAGTATCAACAATATGTGTTGGTTTAGCAGCAAGTTTTGGAGCAGTATTATTAGCAAATGGAGAAAAAGGGAAAAGATATGCAACACCAAACTCTGAAATATTAATACATCAACCTCTAATTGGAGGTCAAGGTGGAGGAATTTCTGGTCAAACAACAGAAATAAAAATCCATGCAGAACATATGATAAGAACAAGAGAAAAATTAAACAAATTATTAAGTGATAGAACAGGCCAACCAATAGAAAGAATAAATCAAGATACAGAAAGAGACCACTATATGACAGCCCAAGAAGCATTAGAATATGGTCTAATTGATGGAATTATGGATAAAAGAGCCTAAAAAGGAAATAATAAAATTCTAAATAAAAGAGAAAAGAATTCAAATGGAGGTTATTATGCCAAGAAATGATATACCAAAAAATGTAAGATGTTCTTTTTGTGGAAAATCACAAGAAAATGTAAAGAAAATAGTAGCAGGTCCAGGAGTATATATATGTGACGAATGTGTAGACTTGTGCACAAGCATAATTGAATCAGAATTATATGAAGATGACGAATATGGATATACATTAAATGAAAAAATACCAACACCTCGTGAAATAAAACAAATATTAGATGATTATGTAATAGGTCAAGAAGAAGCCAAAAAAACATTATCAGTTGCAGTATATAATCACTATAAAAGAATAGCACATGAAGAAGAAGTAAAAAAAGACGATGATGTAGAAATCCAAAAAAGTAATATTTTGTTATTAGGACCAACAGGATGTGGAAAAACACTACTTGCGAAAACACTTGCAAAAATATTAAATGTGCCATTTGCAATAGCAGATGCAACAACATTAACAGAAGCGGGATATGTAGGAGAAGATGTTGAAAACATCTTGTTAAAACTAATCCAAGCAGCAGATGGAGACATACAAAAAGCAGAAAAAGGAATAATCTATATAGACGAAATAGATAAAATAACAAGAAAATCAGAAAATCCTTCAATAACAAGAGATGTAAGTGGAGAAGGAGTACAACAAGCACTATTAAAAATAATAGAAGGAACAATAGCATCAGTGCCACCACAAGGAGGAAGAAAACATCCAAACCAAGAACTAATACAAATAAATACAGAAAACATACTATTCATATGTGGAGGAGCATTTGAAGGATTAGAAAATATAATTAAAGACAGAACTGGTAAAAAAGCAATAGGATTTGGAACAAAAATAGAAAGTCAAAAAGAATTGAACAGATATGAAATATTCAAAGAACTATTACCACAAGACTTACTAAAATTCGGATTAATACCAGAATTCATAGGAAGATTACCAATAATAGCAACATTGCAAGATTTAGATAAAGAAGCATTAATAAAAATAACAACAGAACCAAAAAATTCACTAGTAAAACAATATCAAAAATTATTAGAAATAGATGGAGTAGAACTAGAATTTACACAAGAAGCATTAGAAGCAATAGTAGATAAAGCAATAGAAAGAAAAACAGGAGCAAGAGGTTTGCGTTCAATAATAGAAGAAATTATGAGAGATATAATGTTTGATGTACCATCAAAACCAAATATCAAAAAATGCATTATAACAAAAGAAACAGTATTAAACAACGCAGGACCAACACTAGAAATAGGAGAAGACATAGAAGCAAAAGCCGAAAAACCAAGGGAAAAGAAAAAAAGAGAAATGCCAAACAAAAAAGAAACAGCCTAATGGTTAATTGGGGACAGGTCCCAATTGACCAAAAATGGTCAAAGTGGGACAGGTCTGTCTCACTTTTTAACATATAAAAGAATTAACACATAATATATAAAGGGGGATATTATGTGTTGTGAATTTGATAATTTGTGTAAAATAATGACAATAATAATAATATTAATATTAATAATTTCAATAATAGGAATTATTTTGATTACAATAAACAATGATAAGCAGGAACCAAAAAATATTTTAGTAGCAATAGCAAACCCTGGAGATAATACAACATTGGGATTTACAACAATAAAGTTTAGTGAAAATAAAATAGTAGAAGGAACTGCACTTTCACATGAAGAAGGCAGTGATGAAATCAGAATAAATGAATCAGGAATTTATCAAATATCATACCAACTATTTGGACAAAAAGAAGGGGCAGGGTCATTTAATTTTAATGCAGTATTACTTGTAAATGACCAAACAATTGAAGATACTTTTAATGAAGGACCTGTGTTAGAAGATGTAGTAAATAATAGATTAACATTAACAAGTACAGTAATTTTACGATTAGAAGCAGGAGATGTATTAAAATTACAAGGAGTATCAATTGAAGATATTTTATATGATAGAGCACGTATAGATATAGAAAAAATAGCTTAAAATGTTATAATAAAAAAAGATAAGGGTGGCTTTGTATGCAATTTAAAATTGTAGACAAAGTCACTTTTTAAATATTAGAAAAATTGTAAAAAAATATTGACAATTGAATATGTATTCAATTATAATGTAATAAAGTTGAATAATTATTCAACTATTAAAAGTTTATAACTTGTTTATATAAAAATCAAAAAGAAGGAGGATTTGATATGTCAATAAATGAATATATGTGTGACTGTAATATAATACATGAAGATGCAGTAAATAAAACTCTAAAAAAGATGCCAAACCAAGACTTATTTAACAAATTAGCTGAATTCTTTAAAATTATAGGAGATACAACAAGAACAAAAATATTATTTGCACTAGATCAAAATGAAATGTGTGTATGTGATATAGCAAATGTACTTGGAATGACGAAATCATCAATTTCACATCAATTAGCAACATTAAGAAACAGTGGAATAGTAAAGAGTAGAAGAGAAGGAAAAGAAGTATATTATACTCTAGATGATGAACATGTTAAACAAGTTTTTGAAATAGGAATAGAGCATATAGAACACAAAAATAAAACAGAAAACAAAAATTAAGATACATGAATTTTTTAAAATAATTTTGTGAATGAAAGGAAAACAGTAATTATGAAGAAAAAAACAATTAAAATCTTAGTAGCACTAATACTATTTATATTTGCTATGGTTATAAAATTTGAAAACGAATGGATAAATAAAGGAATATTTATTGTTGCATATATTATTGTAGGATTTGAAATACTAAAAAAAGCGATAAAGAATATATTTAAAGGAAAAATATTTGACGAAAACTTTTTAATGGCAGTAGCAACAATAGGAGCATTCGCAATTGGGGAATTTCCAGAAGCAGTAGCAGTAATGCTTTTTTATCAAATAGGGGAATCTTTCCAAGACTACGCAGTAGATAAATCAAAAAAATCAATAGTAAGTCTAATGGATATCAGACCAGACTACGCAAATGTATATAAGAATGAAAAAATAGAAAAAGTAAATCCAGAAGAAGTGAAAATAGGAGAAACAATAATAGTAAAACCAGGAGAAAAAATACCATTAGATGGAAGAATTATAGAAGGAACAACAACATTAGATACAAAAGCATTAACAGGAGAATCATTACCAAGAGAAGCAAAAACAGGAGAAAAAGTATTAAGTGGTTGCATTAATTTAAATGGTGTGATAAAAATAGAAGTAGAAAAAGCATATGGAGAATCAACAGTAAGCAAAATACTAGACCTAGTAGAAAATGCAAGTAGCAAAAAATCTAAATCAGAAAATTTTATAACAAAATTTGCAAAATACTATACACCAATAGTTGTTATAATAGCACTAATATTAGCTATAGTACCACCATTAGTTATTTCAGGAGCAACATTTTCAGACTGGATATATAGAGCTTTATCATTCTTAGTAGTATCATGCCCATGTGCATTAGTAATATCAATACCATTGAGCTTCTTTGGAGGAATAGGTGGAGCATCTAAAATGGGAGTACTAATAAAAGGAAGTAACTACTTAGAAGCACTATCAAATTTAGAAATAGCAGTATTTGATAAAACAGGAACATTAACAAAAGGTATTTTTGAGGTACAAAAAGTAGAACCAGTAGAAATATCAAAAGAAGAATTACTAAAAATATCAGCATATGCAGAAAACTATTCAAACCATCCTATATCAAAATCAATAAAGCAAGCATATAAAAAAGAAATAGACGAAGAACAAATAATAAATTATGAAGAATTATCAGGACTAGGAACAGTAGCGACAGTAAATAATCAAGAAATTTTAGTGGGAAACGAAAAATTAATGCAAGAAAAAGGAATAAACTTCGAAGAATGTACTGATATAGGAACAATACTTTATGTTGCTATTGATAAAAAATATGTAGGATATATATTAATAGCAGACACAATAAAAGAGGATGCTAAAAAAACAATAGAAGATTTAAAGAAAAATGGTGTAAAACAAACAGTAATGCTAACAGGAGATAAAAAAGAAGTTGGAGAAAGTATAGCAAAACAAATAGGCATGGATAAAGTATATACAGAGCTATTACCAACAGATAAAGTGCAAAAAGTAGAGGAACTATTAAAAACTCGAACAGAAAAAGGAAAATTAGCATTTGTAGGAGACGGAATAAATGATGCACCAGCACTTGCTTTAGCAGACATAGGAATTGCGATGGGAGGATTAGGAGCAGATAGCGCAATAGAAGCAGCAGATATTGTCATAATGACAGATGAACCATCAAAAATAGTAAAATCAATAAAATTATCTAAAAAAACAATGAGAATAGTAAAAGAAAATATAATATTTGCAATAGCAATAAAAATACTAGTGTTAATATTATCAGCACTTGGAATATCAACAATGTGGGAAGCTGTATTTGCAGATGTTGGAGTATCAATAATTGCAATAATAAATGCATTAAGAGCATTAAAGGTCTAATGGTCAATTGGGGACAGGTACCAATTAACCAAAAATGGTCAATCTGGGACAGGTTTATGTGGATTAAAAATATTGCCCAACTAACCAAAAATGAAAAAAATAGGAGGTAATGTTATTATGAAAGAAACAATTATTAAAGTAAATGGAATGGTTTGTGGAGGTTGTGAAAATAGAGTTAAGAATGCTTTAAGACAAATAGATGGAGTAGAAAATGTTGAAGCAAGTTTCAAGACAGGCATTGTAAAAGTTAATTCTGACGAAAAAGTAACAAAAGATGCTATGATAGGTGTAATAAAAGACTTAGACTTTGAAGTCGAAGAATAAAATCAATAATAAAGATGAAAAACAAACTGTATTAATTTACAATTTAATACAGTTTGGAAATGTTACTATAAAACTAAATTAATAATTCAGAAAGGGTCGTAATTAATTATGAAAAAGATAATATTAGCAATTGATGGAATGACTTGTAGTGCTTGCTCAAATGGTCTGGAAAAATATTTAAATAAGCAAGATGGCATAAAACAAGCATCAGTGAATTTAGTTATGGCAAATGCAAGTATTGAGTACGACGAAAAGAAATTAAATATTGAACAATTAAATGAATTTGTAAAAAAAGCAGGATTTAAGAGTTTAGGTGAATTTAAAGAAATAAAAATTGAAAGTAAAGGCAAAAAAGAAAAAGTAAAATTTATTATATTTACAATATTTGCAATTATTTTCATGTATATTGCAATGGGACATATGGTAAATCTGCCAACATTTTCTTTTATAGATGTAAACCAAAATCCAATTGGATACACAATTTGTTTATTTATATTTGCAATTTTATTTATAATATATGGATTTGATATTTTAAAAAATGGATATAAAAACCTAATACATAGAACTCCAAACATGGATACTTTAGTAGGAATAGGAGTTTTAAGTAGTTTTTTACATAGCATATATAGCATGATTTTAATTATAAAAGGAGAAACATCAGCAATTCATAATCTATATTTTGAATCTGCAGCAATGGTAATATATTTTGTAAAATTAGGAAGATATTTAGATGGATTAAGTAAGGATAAAACAAAAGAAGCAATACAAAAGTTGGTAAAAATAACACCTGAAAGTGCTACAATAAAGATAGATGGAAAAGAAAAAAAGGTAACAATAGATGAAGTTAAAAAAGGCGATATTGTTGTAAGTAAGCCAGGCGAAAGAATCTCAGTTGATGGAGAAATAACTGAAGGAAAAGCACATTTGGATGAATCGTTCATAACAGGAGAAAGCAAGCCAGTAAATAAAGGTGTAGGAGAAAAGGTTATTGCAGGAAGCATCAATTATGATGGATATATTGAATATAAAGCAGAAAAAATAGGAAAAGAATCAACGATATCTGAAATAGTAAAATTGGTAGTAGAAGCAAGTAACACAAAAGCTCCAATTGCAAAAATTGCAGATAAAGTCTCAAGTTATTTTGTACCAATAGTTATATTACTAGCAATATTATCTTTTATTGTATATTTAATATTAGGTTATGATTTTGCAAGTAGTTTAATAGTGTTTGTAACAGTTTTAGTAGTTGCTTGTCCTTGCAGTCTTGGATTAGCCACACCACTTGCAATTGTAGTTGCAGAAGGGCTATGTGCAAGTAATGGAATATTAGTAAAGAAAAGTGAAATACTAGAGAATGCACAAAAAATAGATACAGTAATATTTGATAAAACAGGAACTTTGACATATGGAAAACTAAAAATTTCTGAAATAAAAAACTATAGTAATATAAGTGAAAAAGACCTATTACAAATAATTGGTAGTATAGAAAGCAAATCAAGTCATCCTATTGGAAAAGCATTTACAGATTATCTAGAAGAAAACAATTTAAGCAAATTAGAAGTAAAAGAATTTGGAAATGTTAGCGGATATGGAATTATTGGTAGAGTAAATAATCAAAAGATGATTATAGGAAATGCAAAAATATTACAAAATTTTAATATAGAAAACAAATACGAAGATGATGAAAAAGATTTAGCTCAAAAAGGAAATAGTATTGTTTATGTGGTAAAAGATAATCAAATAATTGCATTAATAGGTGTAAATGATATAGTAAGAGATAATGCAAAAGAAGTAATGCAAAGGCTAAATGAAAATAAAATTGAAACAATAATATTAACAGGAGATAATAAAGAAACTGCAGAGAAAATAGCTGAAGATATAGGCATTACAAAAGTTATATCAAATGTATTACCAGCAGAAAAGACAAGAGTAATAAAAGATCTAAAAGAAGAAAATAGAAATGTTATGATGTGTGGAGATGGAATAAATGATAGCCCAGCTCTAGCGACTGCTGATATAGGTGTTAGTGTAAAGAGTGGTACAGATATAGCTATAGACTCTTCTGATGTAATACTTACTAGAAATAATTTAGATAGTATTTTAAAATTAATAAATATTAGTAAAAAAACAATAAGAATTATTAAAGAAAATTTATTTTGGGCATTTTTCTACAATGTGTTAATGATTCCAATTGCAATGGGAATTTTAAGACCTTTTGGAATTGCTATAAATCCTATGATAGCAAGTCTAGCAATGGTAATAAGTAGTTTAACAGTCATATTAAACACTTTAAGGCTAAGAGGAAATAAGGAAAATTAAAGAAAGAATAATTTAGATAAACATAAAAGCAAGAAATAATATTCTTGCTTTTATTAGATTATAGGAAATGCAATTACCTATAATCTAATAAATATAGATATTATAAAATAGCTCCTAAAATAAAAATACCAATATTATCATTATAAATTTCATCAAATTGAGAAATAGGGAGAGGATTTTCACCAATACCAGCTTCAATAGTATACCCAGGTCTATTATAGTTTTGAATAAACCAGTCTTTATATCCTGCAAAGCTGGAATTATATGGCGTTTCAGATAATCTGTACCCACTTGCATTAGATAACTTTTGACCAATTGTTAAGCTATCTAGTGGATTATAATTTTGAAATTGCCAATAGATTTCTTGACCTTGTGTATGATAAGCAATAACTAATCTAAAGTCATGCACTAATGTAAAATTATAAATTGCTAAAGCTTCTGGTTCAGTAAGTGGACCAAAACCAACAAAATCACGAGGTGCAGGCTTAGTAAATCCTTGTGAATATTTAATTTCTTTGGCTTGCTCCCAGCCAGCAGGAAATTGCAAATTTAAATCCACACCTGTGGTCATTTGTAACTTCCACCAACAAAAATAAAATATAAAAATTGGCAATTACCTGTAAATTTAGTTATTAAAGATATGATGCATTACTTGAAAGAAAAAGAGGGTAGAATTAAGGAGGTCTAAATGACCTTCTCGATTTTTAAAAGGCACCCAGCTAAAAGCTACGTTTTTAGACAGTTTTCAGGCGAGGGGAGGTCGCCCTGATCCTGCAAAATTGCTAAAAGCAATTTTGATTTGTAAGAAACAGAAGCAAGGAGGGGATATGGAGAATAAGGAAGAAAGTGAAAAATTAGTTAGAGTAACAATAAATATTCCTAAATATAAAAAAGAAATGATTACAAAGGTTGTAGAAAAAAGTTCATATAATAATGTATCAGAACTTGTTAGAGCAGGTATA
>CAWVFT010000085.1:0-6375 GCA_963928635.1 Bacillota bacterium
TTTATCTTATTTATTGAAAGGAGAGAAAATGGATTCAAATAATATTACTCAAACAATTGTTGATACAATTAATTATATTTTTGAAACTTTATTAAGTTCTATTGATAATAGTCTATATTCATTATTAGACTCTTTAACTTTTATTAACTCTGAAATTTTAAACGATAAAAATTTTGAGGCAATTTTAGGGACTTCCGCAAGTAACGGAATTATATTAATAGCAAATTCTTTTTTGCTTGGAATTATTTTATATTTTGCAATAAAATATTTATTAGCACATTTTACGTTTTCAAATATTGAAAAACCACACTCTTTTTTCATTAAATTAATATTATGTGGTTTATGTATGAATTTTTCATATTTTATTTTAGAACAATTTATTAATTTAATTTATTTAACTTCTTCTTCAATATGCGAACTTGGTGAAAATTTATTTAATAAATCCGTTTCTTTTTCAGAGTTAATAAATGTATTAAATACTACTATATCAATAGAGAATAATTCTTTAAATATATTTTCTTTAGATGGTTTATTAAAAGGTACTCTCTCTATATCATTATTAAGTTTAGTTTTTTCTTATTCTTTAAGATATATATTAGTTAAAATTTTTATACTAATTACTCCTTTTGCAATTTTATCTGCGTCTCTTAATAATACAAGCTGGTTTTTTAAATCTTGGTTTAAAAATCTCTTTTCTCTTTTATTTATACAAATTTTAGTCTCTTTAGTTTTAGTTGTTTTGTTTTCTATGGACTATTCATCTTCAGATTTATTTGTAAAATTTGTATATATTGGAGGAATTTATGCTTTAATAAGAGCTAATTCAATTGTAAGAGATTTTATAGGAGGACTTTCCACAACTGTTACACAAAATGTGAATAAACTTTCTTTTCTTTCAAAAAAATGATTTTTAATATTACAATTCGGGATGCCCTTTTTGAACAGAAATTCTTCAATATTGTGCATCCCCTAAAGGAGGTTATTAATGAAATTTATTTTTCCTCAAAATTATGCTTTTAAAAATAAGCTTTTGGGCATTATTGATTATTCAACTGCTTTGGCAAATGTCTTTTGGTACGTTATGGTTTTTATATTTGTTAATTTATTTTTTAGGTCTTTGGAACTTAAAATTTGCTTTTTTATTTTTTTATCTTTTCCGTTTTTTTTGATTAGTGTTACTGGTCTTAATGGCGAGAATATTCTTTACGTCTTTAAATATTTTTTTAAATTTATTGTAAGACCTAAAATTTATTTTTAGTTATTTATTTTTCATTTTTTGTTGAATTTTGTTTGCAAAAAAGATATAATCTATTTAATTATATTTTAAATAAAGAAAGCTGTTTTAATGCTTTTCTTTATACATTAACCAGAAAGGATGAGATTCATCATGAAACTTGAGCAAAAAGAAAAATCTTTATTATTTTCGGAAACCGCTATTCCAGATATTTTTTTTACTGAGCATTTGCCTCAAATAAATGGAGATTATTTAAAGGTTTATTTATATTTAATATTTTTGTCTAAATATAACAAGGATATAAAGTTAAATGATTTATCTAAGAAATTATCTTTACCTTTAAAGATTATTAATGATGGTCTTAAGTTTCTAGAAGATAACAAGCTAATTTTGAAAAAAACTTCTGGTTATATAATTGTGGATTTACAAGAGTCAACTCTTAATAATTTATATAAGCCTAATCTTACGCCTTCAAAAGATTCTATTGAACAAACTGCTAAAAACAAGGCAAGAGCGAAAGCTATTGACCATATTAATAATATGTACTTTCAAGGTATTATGGGCCCTTCTTGGTATAATGATATTGATTTGTGGTTTAAAAAATACAATTTTGATGAGCAAGTTATGATAGCTTTATTCGATTATTGTTACAACCGTTCTGCACTCCATAAAAATTATGTTCAAACTGTTGCAGAAGCTTGGGGGTCAAATAATATTCATACTTGGAGCGATTTAGATAGTTATGACCAAAAACAAGAAAAATTAAATAAAATGAAAAAAACTATTGCTAAAAAGTTAGGAAAATATGGTAGTTTAACTCAATACGAGGAAGCATATATTGAAAATTGGGTTTTAAATTATGGCTATGATATGGATATTATTGAAATTGCATTAAGGCGTACTACCTACAAGCAAAATCCAACTTTTGAGTATATTAATAATATTATTACAGACTGGCATGAAAGAAAATTAAAAACTCCTAGTGAAGTGGAAGCTTTTCTAGAACAACGCAAAAAACAACAAAAAAATGTAAAAGAACTTAAATCAAATGTTAGTAAAGCAAACTTTAAGCAAAGGGAATATGATAATTTGGATTTTCTTTATGCAAATGCTAATATTTCTCTTAGTGCCAATGCTTCTGTAGACACAAATATGGATTCAAATATTTCACAAAAATTGAGTTAATTAAGAAAGGATGTATATTAATGGCTAATGACGTTCTAATTTCTTTATTCAAAGAGTATGAAAGAAAAAGGTTAAATGCAGAAAACGAATTAGAACTTAGAAAAAAACAGTTATATGATTTAATTCCTCGTTTAAGAGAAATAGATAATGAATTAAATAATATGGCAATTTCTACCGCTAAAAATATTTTAATGAATAATACAAAATCAAATAATTCTAAAGTTATAGATTCTTTAAATAATAATATAGCTAGATTAAAAAAAGAAAAAGAAGAAATTTTGAAAAAAAATAATTATGATTTAAATTATTTAGAGCCTATGTATGAATGTAACCTTTGTAAAGATACAGGTTATATTACTGATTCTAATTTTAATACAGTAATGTGTTCTTGTTTAAGACAAAAATTATTGGATGAATCTTTTAATAAATCTAATATGTATAATATAAAGAAAGAAAATTTTTCTACTTTTAATGAAAATTTATATAGTGACAAACCTGATTCTAAAAAATATAAATTTGAAATTTCACCAAGAGAAAATATTTTAAATATTAGAAATAAATGTATGACTTTTATAGAAAATTTTGATAATCCTGATACTAAAAATTTATTATTTACTGGCTCTACAGGTTTACGGTAAAACATTTATGTCGAATTCAATTGCTTTTGAACTTTTGAAAAAAGGCAAAAATGTCATTTATCAGACAGCTCCTGTTTTGCTTGAAACCGTAATAAATTATAAGAAAAATCAAGCAAAAAATCTCTCTAATGATTTTTATAAATCAATTTTAAATTGTGATTTATTAGTATTAGATGATTTAGGTACTGAAACTATTTCAAGTATGACAATTACTGAATTATTTACTATTATAAATACTAGAATTTTAAATTTGAATCATAAGGCTACAAAGACTATTATTTCTACAAATTTAGATGTTAATCAAATTTTTAAAATTTATGGAGAGAGAATTGGATCTAGAATTGCTGGATTTTACGATATTTATTGTTTCTTTGGTGAAGATTTAAGATTTAAAACTAGATAACTCAAATTAAGGCTAGAATTGACATTCTAGCCTTTTATTTTTTATTAATTATATTGTGGGAAAAAATATATAAAATTTGTATTTCTTTTAATATTACTATATTTTGCTTTTTTAGTTTTAATCTCTGTCTATTTCTATTTTTTTTTCTTTTAGCATTTCTATTACTTCTTCTACATTATATCCATAATTATCTGCAAATTCGTAAATACAAACGATTTTTGCTTCTATTATCGTCATATGTTTTTATCCTTGGTATAAGTTCGTTTTCTATTAAAACTCCCATGTGTCTTTTTCTTACTATTTCATCTGAATTTTCCATATTTTTCCCTTCTTTTTCTATGTTTTTTTAGGTCTGTCCCCAAAATCCCGAGAAATAGGGATTTTAAGATACGTCCCTAAATCCCTATTCTTATTCTTCTTCACTCATTTCTGGAGATAATGTTTCTATACTTACTACTTTTCCTCCGTCGCTTGTTCTCATAAGTGTTACACCTTGTGTTGATCTTCCAAGTACGCTTATGTCTTTTACTTTTATTCTTATTATTGTTCCTGTGTCTGTTATTAGCATTACATCATCATCATCGTTTGCTATTCTTACACCTACTAATTTTCCTGTTTTGTTTGTTATCTTATAAGTTATTACTCCTTTTCCGCCTCTAATTTGTACTCTGTATTCGTCTAGTTCTGTTCTCTTTCCGAATCCATTTTCTGTTATTGCAAGTAGTGTTGCTTTTCCTCCTGCTATTACAGATTCCATTCCTATTACTTCGTCATCATCATCTAGTCTTATACCTATTACTCCTTGTGATACTCTTCCTATTGGTCTTACGTCTTTTTCATCAAATGTTATACACATACCATTTCTTGTTACTAAAACAACATTATCTTGTCCATCTGTTAATCTTACTCCTATTAATTCATCATCTTCTTTTAATGTTATTCCTTGTAGTCCTGTTTTTCTTGATGAGTTATATTCTGTTAATGCTGTTTTCTTTATTAATCCTTGTTTTGTTGCCATTAGTAAGTATTTTCCTTCTGCAAAGTTCTGTATTGGTATTACTGCAGATACTTTTTCTCCTGGATCTAAACTTAATAAGTTTACAATTGCTGTTCCTTTTGCAGTTCTGCCTGCTTCAGGAATTTCGTATCCTCTTAGTTTATATAACTTACCTTTATTTGTAAAGAATAATATGGTGTCATGTGTTGATGCTGTAAATATTTGTTTTACAAAGTCATCTTCTCTTGTTGCTATTCCTGTTATTCCCTTTCCTCCCCTTTTTTGGCTCTTATATGTATCTATTGGCATTCTTTTAATATATCCAAAATGTGTTAGGGCTACAACAGTTTGTTCTTCTTTGATTAAATCTTCTACAACAAATTCTCCTTCTGCTGCTACTATTTTTGTTAGTCTATCATCACCAAATTTATTCTTTATTTCTATTAATTCTTCTTTAATGATGTCATATACTAATTGTTCATTTGCTAGTATGTCTCTTAAGTGTGCTATTAATTGCATTAATTCGTTGTATTCTTCTTCGATTTTTTCTCTTTGCAATCCTGATAATGTTTTTAATCTCATGTCTAGTATTGCTTGTGCTTGGACATCAGATAAACCAAATCTTTCCATTAATCTTTCTTTTGCGTCATCATATGAAGAACGTATTATTTCGATTACTTCATCTATGTTGTCTAATGCTATTTTTAATCCCTCTAAAATGTGTGCTCTTGCTAGGGCTTTGTCTAATTCAAATTTTGTTCTTCTTATTATAACTTCTTTTCTATGATTAATGTAACATTCTATCATTTCTTTTAATGTTAGTATTTTTGGTTCTCCATCTACTAATGCTAACATTATTACTCCAAATGTTTCTTGCATTTGTGTATGTTTATATAATTGATTTAATACAACTTGTGCATTTGCATCTCTTTTTAGCTCTATTACTACTCTTGTTTTTTCTTTTCTATCTGATTCATCTCTTACTTCTGAAATTCCTTCTACTTTTCTTTCTTTAGATAAATCTGATATTGTTTTTATTAATTTTGCTTTATTTACTTGATATGGTAAAGATGATACTAATATTCTTTGTCTATTTCCGCTCATTTCTTCTATTTCTGCTTCTGCTCTCATTGTAATTTTGCCTTTACCTGTTGTATATGCTTGTTTAATTCCTTCTCTTCCTAAAATTGTTGCTCCTGTTGGAAAATCAGGTCCTTTTATTATTTGCATTAAGTCTTCATTTGTAGCATCTCTATCATCTATTACTTTTATAATTCCATCTACTACTTCTCTTAAGTTATGTGGTGGAATATTTGTTGCCATTCCTACGGCGATACCTGATGAACCATTTACTAGTAATGCTGGTATTCTTGCTGGTAATACTGTTGGCTCTTGTAATCTATCATCATAGTTTGGCATAAAGTCAACTGTATTTTTTTCGATATCTGTTAGCATATATTGTGCTATCTTTGACATTCTCGCTTCTGTGTACCTCATAGCCGCAGGACTATCTCCATCTACTGAACCAAAGTTTCCATGTCCATCTATTAATGGGTATCTCATTGTGAAGTCTTGTGCTAGCCTTACCATTGCATCATATACTGAACTGTCTCCATGTGGATGGTATCTTCCTAGAACTGATCCTACTGTGTTTGCACATTTACGGTATGGTTTGTCTGCTGTAATTCCGTCTTCGTGCATTGCGTATAATATTCTTCTATGTACTGGCTTTAATCCATCTCTTACGTCTGGAAGTGCACGAGATACTATAACACTCATGGCATAATCTATGTATGCAACTCTCATTTCTTTTTCAATATCTCTTTCGATTATTTTTCCGTCTCTTCTTTCTTGTCTTTCTTCCATTATTCTCCCTCTTTCTATTGATATTTCTACATTTGTATTATACTAAAACAAA
>CAWVFT010000086.1:0-31489 GCA_963928635.1 Bacillota bacterium
TAATGCACTACATGCATCATTTAGTAATTTAACTCCATTATTATATCCTTGTGCTCCTTTAAGATATACAGTTCCACTTGTTGCTGAAGCTCCGTCATTACCATCAACTGTTGAATGGTCTGGTACTAAAGTAATTTCTCCTGTTTCCTCATTTATATCTAATACTCTCCATCTATCTATATTAAATGGTTTGCCTGTGCTACTATCTAAAGTTTTCTCATAACTTGTATCTTCTGGAGAACTACAATATTCAGACTGCCATGCATATGTTCCACTTGGGTTATAACTTACATATGATCCTATTTCTAATCCTTCTGGTATTGTTACTCCTCCTCCTGTTCCTGTTTCTCCTGGTGTCCATATATCAGATAATTTTATCTCATAATTTCCTTGTTCTGTTTTTAATATTTTATCTGCAAATGTACTTCCTGATATATCTCCATATTTATCTGCTATTCTCTCTATATCTGCTTCTGTTGGATCTGTTCCTTTATTATCTGCCATTTCTCCATATATGTCTAATCGTATTTGTTCTAATATCTCTGCCCTTTCTGTTTCTTGCTTTGCTCTTGCTGCATTTGATAATATTCCATTATCTCCTGATAGGGCTGCTATCGTTACTGCTGCTAAAATTAATAATATGATTATAGTTATTACTAATGCTATTAATGTGATTCCTCTCTCCTTAATTTTAAATTTTTGTTTTTTTTTCACTTTTTAACTCCTCCTTTGTTTCTGATACCATGACTCAATACTTTTTTCTCATTGGTATTTTATCCTTTTTATACATATTTATTCTATATTTATTATAGCATTAAGTCAATAGTTTGTAGTATATTATTTCTTTGTATTTTCCTTAAGTAAGTTACTTAAGGATTGCTTTTATACACAAATAATATCAATAAAATACTTACATGTCAATAAAAAAATCTAAAGATTAAAAAAAATTTTACAAAAATTTTTAATAAAAATAAAAAACAAATTTAAATTAAAATAGTGAAAATGATTGCTATACTTAGCTTCTCAGATGTTTGATAAATCCTTAAGTAACTTACTTAAGGATTGCTTTTACTAATTACAATTTACAGATTCTTTTATTAATTAGTGAATTTATATATTTTTTATTTTCGATTTTTAAATTTCGTCTTAAGGTGGAAACCGACAAGTTAGAAAATTAGAAAATTTTAAAATTTCTGTAAGTCTGCTATAATTTTTTTTTTAATTTCTGGTGGCAATAAATTTATTTTTTCTATATCTTCCTTTTCTACTAATTCTGGAATGTATTTTCCACTATCAATGTATTTAGGGTCTCCTGAAAATTCTGGTCCTGTTCCTGTTCCAAATTTTCCTGATTCATATTCACACAAGAAAAATATTTCTTTTTGTCTAAATTTTTTAGATTCAATTTCGTATAGCTTTTTTATTACTTTTACTTTTATTCCAAATTCTTCTTTTATTTCTCTTATAACTCCTTCCTCTTCTGTTTCTCCTTTTTCTAGTCCACCTCCTGGTATTGTGTAGTATTCTGGCATCTCTGGTCTTTTTAATACATCTTTTCTATGCATTAATGCTATTTTTCCATCTATAAATATTATTCCTGCCACTCTTATTCTTTCCATTTTTATTCTTCCTTTCAATTTGTAAATTTATTTTGTATTATATTTTATTATAAAAAATTATTCAATGATTTGTTTCAAAAATATTAAGAAAAAATTTTCTGTTTTACTTGAATTTATTTTGATTTTAGTATAGTATATATGTTAGAAAATTATATTTAAAATTAGGAGGACAAAAATGCCAAGAAAAACAAAAGAAGTAAAACAAGATACTGAAAAAATAGAAGAAAAAGTTGATAAAAAAGTAGCAAAAAGTACAACAAAAAAAGCAACTGCAGTAGGAAGTAAAACTAAGAAAGATTCTACAAAAGCAACAAAAAAATCTACAAGTACTACAAAGAAAGCTACAAGCAGTACAAAAAAATCTTCCGATAAAAATAAAGCTTTAGATAAGGCAACTAAAACAAGTTCAAAATCTGTGGCAACTGCAAAAGCAAAAAAATCTTCAGCACCTAAAGCTACATCAACAACAAAAAAAGCTACAAAATCAACTACTAAAACTGCTACTAAAAAATCATCAATCAAATCAACGAATTCTAAAAAAGATGTTATAGTTAATGAATATTATGATTTACCATATAGATATAACCAAACGATAGTTAAGATATTGGCTCAGACTCCTAATAATTTATTTGTATATTGGGATATCTCTGATAAAGACAGAGATATTTTGAAAAAACAATATGGTGATGACTTTTTTGAAAAAACTAAACCAGTTTTAATTGTACATAATGATACATTAAATTATAGTTTTGAAGTTGAAATAAATGATTTTGCAAATAGCTGGTATTTGCACGTTAACGATAGTAAATCAGATTATAGAATTGAATTAGGCAGAAAACCTATTGATTATTATAAATTTAACGAAGATGTTAAAAATATAAATAATAATATTTCTAATGATATTAATTATATTCAGATTACTACTTCAAATGAAATTGAGTCTCCTAACGACAAAATTTTATTTAATCCAAATGAAAAAATGATTTATTATAAAAATGTGAAAACTAATGAAACAATTGCTAAACCTGTTACATCTTTATCGTTTATGCAAAATATTGGCAAAATTTATAATATTTATGAACTATATAAAAAATTGTATAATGATGAAAATGTTGAAGATATTTATGACTTAAAAAATCCTTCTTCTGGAAATCCATCTTCTGGTTCTTTATCTTCAAGTGGTTTTCATTCGTAAAATAATAAAGAAAAGAACAAGCAGGAAGTCTTATTTGTACAAAGTTTAACATTTGTCTTTGACTTTCTAAATTTAAGTAAATTAGTTTAACACTAATTTACTTTTTAAATAAAAGATAGGAGATTTTAAAATGCAAGAGAAAAAAGGATATGTAAGTTTTGTGTTACATGCTCACTTACCATTTATACATCATCCTGAAAGTGATGACTATTTAGAAGAATCTTGGCTTTATGAAGCTATTTCTGAGACATATATACCATTACTTACAAATTTTCAAAAGTTGGTTGATGAAGGTGTTGACTTTCGTATTACAATGTCAATGACACCTCCTTTACTTTCAATGTTAGATAATAAATTATTGCAAAGAAAATATATAAAATATTTAAAAAGACTTATAGAATTATCTGGAAAAGAAATCAAAAGAACTGCTTATGATGAAAGATTAAACAAGTTATCTCATTACTATTATGACAGATATTCTAATGATTTACATCTTTTTAAAGATGTTTATAAATGTAATCTTATACAGGCTTTTAAGCATTTTCAAGATATTGGAGTTTTAGAAATTATAACATGTGGAGCAACACATGGCTATTTCCCTATTTTATATGTTAATGAAAAAACAGTAAAAGCTCAAATTGCTGTTGGTGTTCAAACATATGAAAGATATTTTGGAAGAAAACCTAGAGGTATTTGGCTTCCAGAATGTGGATATGTTCCAGAAGCTGATAAATATTTAAAAGAATTTGGTATACAATATATTATAACTGAAACGCACGGAATCTTATACGCTGACCCAACTCCTGTTTATGGAGCTTTTGCACCAATTGTATCACCAGAAGGTATAGTAGCATTTGGTAGAGATATAGAATCTTCAAGGCAAGTATGGAGTTCTATAAATGGTTATCCTGGTGATTTTAATTATCGTGAATTTTATCGTGATATTGGCTATGACGCAGATTATGATTATATAAAACCATATATTGCTCATAATGGAGTTCGAGTTCATACAGGAATTAAATATTATCGTATAACAGGCAAAACAGAATTTAAGGATTATTATAATATACAATGGGCTAAAGATTCTGCTGAAAAACAAGCTGGACATTTTTTAGACTGTAGGACAAAACAAATAAATGATATAGCACCATATATGGATAAGCCACCTATTATTCTATGCCCATATGATGCAGAACTATATGGACATTGGTGGTATGAAGGTCCTTACTGGCTATATATTTTATTTAAAAAAATTTATTATGATGACTGTAATTTTAAATTAATAACACCATCAGAATATATTGATAAATATCCAGAAATACAAGTTGCAACACCTTGCCGTTCAAGTTGGGGTGCAAATGGATATAGCGAGGTATGGCTTAACCATACAAATGATTATGTACATAGGCATTTACATGTTGCAGGAGACAGAATGTGTGAGCTTGCAAATGCTTATCCTAATAGTAAAGGCTTAAGGAAAAAAGCATTAAATCAATGTGCAAGAGAATTGTTGCTTGCTCAAAGTAGTGACTGGTTGTTTATTATAACCAATGGAACTATGGTGGATTATGCTAAAAAAAGAATTAAAGACCATATTGGTCGTTTTACAAAATTATATTATCAAATAAAAAATGATGAAATTGATGAAGAATTTTTAAAAGATATTTCAAAAAAAGACTGTGTCTTTCCAGATATTGATTATATGATTTACAAATAGGGATTTAGGGACGTATCTCAAAATCCCTATTTTTAGTAATTAAAGCAACTGTTTTGTGCCTGTACTAAAAAAGTTTTGTGCTAAATTTTCAAAAAATCACTCTTTCATTTTTTTAACATATTATAATGTATAACTTACAGAGTTTAGTAAATACTAGTATGGAGAGGAGATTTTTTGATGAAGTCAATATGTATAAAAACAAATAATTCATATATACTAGACTATTTACTAAATGAATTAAAATATATTGAATTGGAATTTGTTTATTTTTCTTCAAATCAATTTAAAAATTACAAAAATATAATTATACATTATAAAGGTGAAAATGTTGATGAGTTTTTAAGTCAAATATCTTCAATTCTATCATATTTAGTTATTGACGAATTTGAAGAAAATATACTTAAAAGAATAATCTTAAAAAACTTTTTTTATTTTAATGAATTGGAAAGGCAAAAAATTTTAGAGAATTGTTTTACAATTTCTACAGATGATTTTTCTGATATTTTCTACAAAAAATTCAATTGCTTGAAAAATTGTTTTTTTGATTATTTAAATACACACAAATCTATTGTTTTGTTTGGATTTATTAATTTTAGATTAAATAAATATTTTGAAATTTTAGAAGAAATTGTCGATGAGGCTGTTAATGTATTTGTAGTTGAAAAGGAATATCTTGAATTTATTTCTTTACTTAGATTATATGTTAATTCTCAGAAATCTGAAGCTAATGTTATTCACATTGTTTATACAGATAAAAATACTATTTTGCTTGATGAAGATAGAAACATTATTAATATTTCTGATGATATTTCTAAAATAAAGTATCTTTCTGATATATCTTTTTCTACTAATGATTATATTTTAAATACTCTTTTAAATATGCTACCTAAGGAGATTTATGTGCATATTACTCAAAATTGTATTGATGATTTTATAAGTACTTTGAGTTTAATTTTCGAAAATAGATTAAAAATTTGTAATGACTGTGATATTTGTAAATTATATGAAAAATCTAATAGTTTTAGGAATTCTAGTATTTCAAAACTAAAATAAAGACCTATGTTATCTGTTTTTATTCGATAACTAGGTCTTTTTTAGTTTATCCTACTATATTATTTATTGAATTTATTGCATCTTCTAATCCTGGATATACTGCATTTTTTAGGTTTTCATCAACTGTTATTCTCCATTTTCCATCTTGTTTTGTTAATGTTATTGTTTGTGTAGTTGTTACTTTTTCTACATCATCTTTTTCAAGTTCTTGTATAAATGCTTCTTCTATTTGTTCATCAGATAATTCTTCATTACCAAATACTTTTTGTATTAATGTTTGGAAATAATTATTAAAGATTGCTTTATAATCTTTATTTGTTGTTTCTACTTCTACTGTTGCTGTTTCTCCTTCATTTTTTACAGATTTTATTTTCCATTCAAAGTCTTTATATAATAGTTTTTCTTTATCTATTTCTTCTGGTGTCATTTTTTCTTCACTATCATTTTTCATTCCTGTATCTTCTGTCAATTCGTCATAATCTATATATTGTTCTATATTTTCAAAATCTCCATTTTTTAAATCAGAGAATGTATTATTAATAACTTTTTCTGGTGATGGTATTGCTAAGTAAATTAACCCAATAATAACTAATAAAATGATTACTATAACTATTATTCTTACAGCAACTCCTTTTTTCTCTTTCTTTTCTTTTGGAGCTTTTTCTTTTTTGGCTTTTTCTTTCTTTACTTTTTCATTGTTTTTATTTTCTGTCTTAACTTGTTCAAATTTTTTTACTTCTTCTTTTTCTTGATTTTTTACTTCTTTATTTACTACTTTTTCCTCTGTGACTTTTTTTGTTTCTTTTGCGCTTTCTTTTTTTTCTTTTGCTACGTTTTGTTTTACCTCTGTTTTATTATCTTTTGCAACACTTTCTTTTGTCTTTTTATCTTTGTTTTCCTCTGCCATTTGTATTCCCCCTATCTCTTTTTTTATAATTATATATTATTAAGTATTTTTTTGCAATATTTTGTCGATATTATTTTAATTATGAAATATTTGTTATTGTCTAAGCATAAAGAAGAGACTGACTTTATCCATGAAGAACCAAAGTGCATATATTAATGCTCCTATGATTATTAAATAAAATACCCAATTCATTACTCTCATGGATGTTCCTGTGAAATAACACATCCATTTTATAAATCTTGTATGGGCAGAATTAAATCCTTTGTTTAAACTATTGTTTTTGGCTTGTATGATTTCTGTACTTGTTATTTTGTATATTGCTGATAACTTATATATGACATCTAAGTTTGGATATTCTAATCCTAATTCCCATTTTTTTATCGTTTTTTCGTCTGTCATATATCCTAGTTTGCTTAGTTCTTCTACTAGTTGTATATAGTTCCAGTTATTTGATTTTCTTAGCCTTTTTAATAGCTCTTCTAGGGTTTCTTCTACTACTTTTATTTCTTCTTTTTTGGTTTCTTCTACTTTTTCTTCTTTATTTTCCAATATTTTTTCTCCCCTTTGATTTTGTATTTATATAATTATATCAAAAATAAAAAGTATTGCAATATATAATTGAATACTTTTTACTTTTTTATGTCTGTCCCTTTTGTTCAAATTTTGTTCAATTTGTTACGTCCTATCAAACTGCATTGTTTATTCCTCCTGATACTACTGTTGCCATGTTTTCTATTAATTCGTCTATTTCTTTTGGTGTTACTATCAGATTATAATCGTTTGGATCTAGTGCTTCTCTTATTTCTTCGTAATTATCTTCTGCTTTTAACTGATTTAAATAATCATTTGATTTTGCTTCTTCTTGTAGTTTTGTTATGAATAAATCTAAACTATCATTTACTAATACTGCTGTTTCTACAACTGTTGGTATTCCAATTGCTATTACTGGTATTCCTAATGTCTTTATGCTTATTTCTGCTCTTGTATTTCCTACTCCTGCTCCCGGTACTATTCCTGTATCAGATATTTGTATGCTACTACTTATCCTTTCTATACTTCTTGATGCTAATGCGTCTATTACTAATATTAATTTTGGATTTATATTATCTACTATTCCTTTTAGTATTTCTAGTGTTTCTATTCCTGTTGTACCTAATACTCCTGGTGATATCGCGCTTACCATTCTTGTTCCTTCTTCTACATATTGTGGTAAATAGTTTATTATATGTCTTGTAACTTCAATATTATTTATAACTTTTGGTCCTAATGCATCTGGTGTTACATATATGTTTCCAAGTCCTACTACTAAAATTTCTCCACTTTTGTCTATATGCTCATCTATTACTTTTCTTAATTCATTTGCTAATGTTTCTGAAGCTTTTTTTAGTTCTTCATCTTGTGCAATTTTTAATTTCTTAATATCTATTGTTATATAATTTCCTATCGGCTTTCCTATTGCTTTTTCTCCATTTCCGTTTGTGATTTTTACTCTTTCAATTTTGATATTTTCATCCACTTCTTCTTTTTGGCTTTCTATGCCATCAATTTCGTTTTCTATACTATTGGCTTTTTGGTATAAATCCCTTCTTTCTGTAGCTAAGTCTGTTCTGAAATTTAGCATATTTTTTCAACTCCATTCTTTTATTTTTCTTTAGTTTATTATTTACAATATTTTTATTAAATATCCTTATTTATAATTTTTTATTACATTTTAAAAGACAATAACATAAACTTAATGTTATTGTCCTTAATTTAATTTTCTATTTTAGAAAATTCCTACTATTTCATTTTTCTCATTTATATCTATTTTTTCTGCTGCTGGTTCTTTTGGAAGTCCTGGCATTGTCATTATTTTTCCAGCTAAAGCTACAATAAAGCCTGCTCCCGCTCTTAATTCCACATCTCTTATATGAATATTATATTTATTATTACATTCTAGATTTTTTGGATCATCTGATAATGAATATTGTGTTTTAGCTATACATATTGGTAAATTTCCATATCCATCTTTTTCTATTTTTTCTATCTTTTTTAACGCTTCCTCTGTATATTCTACTCCTTCAGCATTATATATTTTTGTTGCTATTTTCTTTATTTTTGTTTTTATATCTTCCTTTAAATCATAAATATAGTTTACTTCCCTGTTAGTTTCAAATGACATAGCATCTTCCCAAATATTATCTTCTGCTAAGTTTACTATTTTTTCTGCTATATCTTTTGCTCCATTTCCGCCTTTTTCCCATCCTTCTACTAGACTTACAGTTATATTATTTTTTTGTAAATCTTTTAATAGGTAATTAATTTCTTCTTCATCATCTGTATTGTATTTATTTATTGCTACTACTGTTTTAAGTCCAAATCTTTCTTTTATATTAAATATATGTCTATATAGGTTTTGCATACCTATTTTTAGTGAATTTAAATTTTTTTCTTGTAAATCGTCTTTTTGTACTCCTCCATGGTATTTTAATGCTTTAATTGTTGCAACGATTACTACTACATTTGGCTTTAACTTTGCTTTTCTACATTTTATGTCTAAGAATTTTTCAGCTCCTAAATCAGCTCCAAATCCTGCCTCTGTTATTGTATAATCTGCAAGTTTTAATGCCATTTTTGTTGCTATTATACTGTTGCAGCCATGTGCAATGTTTGCAAATGGTCCACCGTGTATAATTGCTGGTGTGTTTTCTAGTGTTTGTACTAAATTAGGTTTTATTGCATCTTTTAGTAATACCGCCATTGCGCCTTCTGCTTTTAAGTCTCTTGCAAATACTGGTTTATCTTCTTCATTATATCCGATTATTATATTTCCTAAATTTTTCTTTAGTTCTTGCATATCCTCTGATAAGCATAGTATAGCCATAATTTCAGATGCAACTGTTATATCAAAACCATCTTCTCTTGGAACAATATTTTTTTCTCCTGATAGTCCAGTATTAACAACTCGTAATTGTCTATCATTTAAATCAACACATCTTTTCCATGTTACTTTTTTAATCTTTAATTCATTCCCAAAATATATATGGTTGTCTATTAGGCTTGCTAATAAATTGTTTGCTGAGGTTATAGCATGTATATCACCTGTGAAATGTAAGTTTATATCTTCCATAGGTGCAACTTGTGCTTTTCCTCCACCTGTTGCTCCTCCTTTTATTCCAAATACTGGTCCTAATGAGGGTTCTCTCAATGCTAATATTGATTTTTTACCTATTTTTGCTAGTCCATCTGCTATAGCAATTGACATTGTTGTTTTTCCTTCGCCTAAAGGTGTTGGATTTATAGCTGTTACTAATACTAATTTTCCGTTTCTCTTATTTTCAAAGTTTTTCATTATATCATTTGATATTTTTGCTTTGTATTTTCCATATGTTTCTAGATACATTTCAGGTATTCCTGTTTTATGTGCTATTACATTAATATTTTCTAAATTTGCGTCTCTTGCAATTTCAATATCTGTCATTACTATCTCCCCTTTCTAATAGATGGATGTGAGATGTGAGATGTGAGAAATAAGAAATGAGAATAAGATTTATAAAAATCACACTTCTCATTTCTCATATCACATATCACACATCACAATATAAGTCCTGCAATTAATCCAATTAATGCCCCTACTATTACTTGTGTTGGTGTATGTCCTAGTACTTCTACTAGTCTTTCTGATACCTCGACTGATGATAATCCTGGAGTCTCTATTATTTTATTTAATAGTTTAGCTTGTTTTCCTGCTGCTCTTCTTACTCCTGCTGCATCATACATTACTACAAATGCTAGTATTAGAGCTATAGCAAACATTGGACTACCTACTCCTACATCTTTTCCAATTAATGTTGCTAATCCTACTACAACTGCTGAATGAGAGCTTGGCATTCCTCCAGCTCCTAATATTCTTTTAAAATTGAATTTATGTGTTGTTACTAAATCATAAATTACTTTAAAGAGTTGTATTCCAAACCATAATAAAATTGGTACATATATGTATTTATTTTGTATAAATGCCATAAAAGTATTTTCCATAACTTTTACCTTTTCCTTTCTTATGTCATAAATATATTTGAATTTAAAATGATTATCTATTCTTCTTCATTTATTTTAAAATCTTTTTCTTCTATTTTATCATCTTCTTGAAGAAGTATTGTTATCTTTTTTTCTGCTTCTTCTAGCATTTCGTTACATTCTTTTGATATTTTTATTCCTTCTTCGAATTTTTTTACAGAATCATCTAAATTTAAATCGCCTTTTTCTAAATCTGCAACTATTGTTTCTAATTTGTTTATATTTTCTTCAAAATTTGCTTTTGCCATTTTTCAAATTCCTTTCTATATTTATATGTAACCGCATTTTAAAATTGTAATTATTGTTTTCAAAATTCTTTCTTCCTTTTAAAATTGGACAAGAATTAAATTTTGGCAAGGAAAATTTTATTTAAAAGGCAAGGGCGCATATGTTTATATGTAACCGCGTTTTAAATGAAATTTGACACAGCCAAAATTGTAATTATTGTTCAATTTTCAATTTTCTGTTACTTCGCCAGTCTTAACATTAACATCATAATACTCAATTACTGTTGTATTAGATATAACGCTTACCCTATACACATCACCTTGTTTAGAATCTATTGCAAATGTATATGCATCTGTACTTAATCCCCAAGCTTTCTTTGCTAATTCTATAGCTTTTTCTTCTTCATTTACTCCCTGATTTTCTTCATTACTTTCCATTTCTTCTTTTCCCTCTGGTTGTTGTTCTTGACCAGAATTAGATTCATTGTTTGTTCCAGTAGTTTGGTTTATATTAGTTTCTGCTCCATCTACAATATTTGTCTCGTTTGTTATGTCATTTTTTGTTGCATTTGTCACATTTTCATAATTTGTGCTATTTATAGTATTTTCTTCTGATGTATTATTTGCACTTAGTTCGTGGCTATTTCTGACAATTAGCCAAACTAATATTACCAAAACTATTATTATTACCAATGTAATTATTATTTTCTTTCCATTTTCCATTTTATCATTTTCCTTTCTTAAGGCATGAATTTAGTTGGAAATTTGTAAATATTTTTCAACCTTTTCTCATGTTCTTTAAAATATTTCTGCTTGTTTTTCTCCATCAATTAATTTTAATTTAATAATGTCACCTGTATTTAGGTCTTTTACGCTTTTTATTATTTTATCTTTTTTCTCAATTATAGAGTAGCCCCTAGTTAATGTTTTTAATGGACTTAATGCATCTAATTTTGAAACTAGTTCTACATATTTTGTTTTTTCTTGTTGTTTCTTTTCCTGTATATGTTTTTCTAGCTCTTTTATATATGAATCTAATGTTTGTTGCTTATCTCGTAAAATTCTTAATGGTTCTTTAAACATTATGCTATTTGTGCATTTTTCATATCTCAATTTGATTATTTCTAATTTTTTGCTAAGTAATATTTTTAATCTATTTTGTGCTTGATTTATTTTTTGTTGTACTTCATATATATTAGGTACAGCAAGCTCTGCAGCAGCCGATGGTGTTGGTGCTCTTAAGTCTGCTGTAAAATCTGCTATAGTAAAATCTGTTTCATGCCCTACTGCTGAAATTATTGGTATTTCTGAATTGTATATAGCATGTGCGACTATCTCCTCATTAAAAGGCCATAAATCTTCTAAAGATCCTCCACCTCTTGCTAATATTAAAACATCTGCTAAATGATTATCATTCATAATTTTTATGCCTTCTGCTATTTTCTCAGCGGCACCTTCTCCTTGTACTGGTACTGGTAATAATCTTATATACACATTTGGATTTCTTCTTGTGCTTACATTTATAATGTCTTTTATAACTGCTCCTGTTTGTGATGATAATACACCTATCACCTTTGGCATTATTGGTATTTTCTTTTTATGTTCTTGAGCAAATAGTCCTTCTTTTTCTAATTTTTTCTTTAATTCTTCATATTCTCTATATAATGCTCCTACTCCATCTTCCTGCATTGCTTTTACATATATTTGATATATACCATCTCTTTCAAAAACAGATACTCCACCTAATACAAATACTTTCATACCGTCTTTGGGCATAAAATTTAGTCTTTGGGCATATGTTTTGAACATAATACATTTTATTAGAGAGTTTTCATCCTTTAATGTAAAATACATATGTCCTGTATAATGATTTTTAAAGTTTGATATCTCTCCTTTTACTATTATATTTGCCAATGCTTCATCAGCAGATATTTTTTCTTTTATGTACTTATTTAGTTCACTAACAGATATAGCTAAATTCTCATAATTCATTTTTGTTTTTTATTCCTTCCAATTTTTAATATCGATTACTGATGCAATTTTAAAATATTATTAAATATTAATCTTATATATTATTTAATTTTTTTCGTTTACAATACTTGCTAAAATACCATTAACAAAGTTTTTTGAAGTATCTTCTCCATATTTTTTGGCAAGCTCTACTGCTTCATTTATGGCTACTTTGAATGGCAATTCTTTATATTTTATTTCATATATTGCAAGTCTTAGGATTGTTAAATCAATTTTGGAAACTCTTTCTAGTTTCCAATTTGATTTTAAATTTTGAATTATTTTTGCGTCTATATCTTTTTTATTTTCTTCTATTCCTATTATTGCGTCTTTTATGTATGATACAGCTTCGTGGTCTTTTATATTATTGCTTTCTAAATATAAGTCTATTTGTTCTTCTTGATTTATATCTTTTTGTATTTCTAAGCTGTATAATAGTTTAAATGCTTGCTCTCTTATTGATGTTCTATTCATTTTTATCCCTTTCTATTATTACATTTTGTCTATCCAATTTTTTAATTTTGTTTTTACGTCATCTTTATTTTGTTGTACATAGTTTCCTATAAACGCTCCAGCTAAGATAACTAAAACCCCAATTATTAAATCATATAATCTTGTTGCTAGTATTACAATTGCTACTATTATTCCTATAATTGCTCCGCAATATCTTCCTAGAAATTTTTTAAAATCTTCCATTTATTATCTCATTCCTTTCTCAAGGTTTACATCCTGTTTGACTTTTTACCTTTATTCATTTTCTTGTGTTGCTTCAACTTTTTTTACTGATATATTTACTTCTTTTACTTCTAAGTCTGTTGATTTTTTTACTTTCTCTTTTATTCTATTTTGTAAGTTTGCTGATAGTTCTTTAATTACAGCATTTGAATTTACTGTTAAGTTTACAAAAATTTTAACATTGTTTTCTTTATCTAGTTCAACTCTTGTTGTAATTTCTCTTGCACTTTCAAAATCTCTTGCTACTGAATCTACTAGATTTTCAATTGTCTCTTTAGATATCATCAATTTTCCATTTTCGTTTTCTAATAAGATTCCTTGCTTTTCTTTTAATTCTTCTTTTGATGTTGGGTCAAAGAATATACATCTTATTGATAATAGTATGAATACTATACATACTCCTAATGTTATTTTTGAAGCTGGGTCTGTTGTTAAACATTTATTTACAATGTCTCCTACTACTCCCATGTCTAGCCATCCAAATATTAATAAGCATAATATTATTGATAATATTAATATTATATTAGAATATATAATTAATGCAATTTTTTCTATAACTTTCATTTTATATCTACTCCTTTTCTTTTTATTCTTTTTCATCTTCTTTTTGTTCTTCTTGTACTTCTTCATTCTTTACTACAGTATCTGTATTTACTCCTTGTACATGCACATTTACTTCTTCTACTTTTAGTCCTGTCATATTTTCTACTGATTTTTTTACTCTGTTTTGTATTTCAAATGCTACATCTGGTATTCTTGAACCATATTCAACAATAATGTTGACATCAATTTTTACTGCATCATCTGTTTTATCTACTTTTATTCCTTTTGCTAAGTTTTTCTTTCCGCTTAAAACCTCTGTTATTCCTCCTGCGAAACCTCCTGACATGCTAGCTACTCCTTGTACTTCTGATACTGCTACACCTGCTATTACTGCTATTACATCTCCTGATATTTCTATTCCTTCATTTCCTTCTGCTTCTTCTGGTACTACTTCAGTATTGTTCTCTTCTAAGTTTTCATTTTTTTCTTCTTCCATATTATACCTCCTTTGGTAATTGTATATTATCTTTTTTAGAGACAAATCTCGCTTTGCGAGAACTTTTCTCTACTTTTCTAACTTAACTATATATATTTAAGTTCTCGAAGAAGCGTAAAGATTTGTCGACGCGAAAAATTGCTTTGCAATTTTTCTGTGCATCTATATTTTTTGCATTATAGGAAATGCAATTTCCTATAATGTAAAAAATTGATATACTTAAATTGCTATTAGTATATCAATTTTTTGTGAATTTTACAACTATTTATTAAAATTTTAATATTTTTTAAAATCTGTTTCCTAATAAAAAATCATGTGCTGACATTTTCTTTGCATTTTCTCCTTGGATTTCTAGGACTTGTAAAACTCCGTCTTTTGCCTTTAAATATAAACCTTTTTTTGCATCTGCCAAAATTACCTCTCCTGGTTTAGCATTTTCTATTTTATTTTTTTCTATAATCTCTGTTAACTCTTTTTCTTGTTTTACTTGAACTTTCCAAAATTTTATTTTTTTATCATTTATATAAGTAAATGCTCCCATAATTGGATTAAGACCTCTTACTAAATTATGTATTTCATTTGCCGTTTGTTTTTCCCAGTCTATTTTAGCCATTTCTTTATTTAGCATAGGTGCAGTTGTATAATCTTGGCTTTGTTTTTCTCTAGGGGCTGTTCCATCTTCTATTTTTTCTAATGTTTTTACTAGCAACTCTCCACCTAAAATCGATAGCCTATCCCATAACTCTCCTGTAGTTTCATCTTCACCTATTTCTACTTCTTGCTTTAATATCATATCGCCTGTGTCCATTCCTTCATCCATATACATTGTTGTAATTCCAGTGGTTTTATCTCCATTTAGAACTGCCCATTGTATTGGTGCCGCTCCTCTATATTTAGGTAAAAGTGAAGCATGTACATTTATGCATCCTAGTTTTGGTATTTCTAAAATTTCTTTTGGAAGAATTTTGCCATATGCTACAACACATATAACATCAGGCTTTAAACTTTTTATTTCATTTATAAATTCTGCATTCTTTCTTATTTTTATTGGTTGATAAACATTTAAACTTTTTTCTATTGCATATTTTTTTACAGGTGAAGGAATCATTTTCATTCCTCTTCCTTTTGGTTTATCTGGATTTGTTACAACTCCAATTATCTCATAACCTTTTTCATAAATTGCTTTTAAACTTTCTTTTGCAAAATCTGGCGTTCCCATAAATACAATTCTCATAATTACTCCTATTCTCAAAATTGCCAAAAGGGACGGGGCTTTTTGGCAACTTGTTAAAAAATATTTATTAGATTTACTAAATTATATTATTTTATAAAAATCGCTTGATTGGAATGAGAATTAGAATTTATTATATTTCTGGATGAGGGATGTTCATGGGCAAAATCTTTGATTTTGAGCCTGAATGAAAGAGGCTCATCTAGAAATATAATAAATTCTTTTCGAATGAAGTGAACAGATTTTTATAAAATAATATAATTCAGTAAAAAGCTTAAATTTAGAGAAAGTTGCCAAAATGCCCCGTCCCCTTTGGCAATTTTAATTTTCTGGTTCTACATATTCTAATGTTCCAGGTATTATTTTATCTATGAATACTTCTCCGTTTAGGTGATCTACCTCATGGCTTATTGCCTGTGCTAATAATTCTTTGGCTTTTACTTTGATTTTTTGTCCATTTCTATCCAAATATTCAACTGTTACTTCTAATGGTCTTATTATTTTAGCAAATTCATTTGGAAAACTTAAGCAACCTTCTTCTACTTCTTGTTCCCCTTTTGTTTTTAATATTACTGGATTTATTAGCACAATTGGTCCTTTATCATCATACAAATCTATTACTACAACTCTTTTTAGTATTCCAACTTGTACTGCTGCTAATCCTACACCATTATACTTATGCATTGTTTCTATCATGTCATCTATTAGTGTTTGCATTTTTTCAGTTAATATTTCTTCTTCTGGAACTTCTCTTGATTTCTTTTTTAGAATTTCATCTCCTTGATATCTTAGATTTCTTATTGCCATTTTTAAACTTCCTTTCTCTTTTTTGTACTAACTATATATATTGTAAACTATTTTTTCATTTTTACACTACATGTTTTGTTGAAAAGGAATTGAGCTTTCCCCTTTTGACACTGTGCTTATTGTTGGAAAAGAATTAAATTTTAGCAAGGAAAATTTCATTTAAAAGGCAAGGGCGCATACTCTTTGTATGTAACCGCGTTTTAAATGGAATTTGACGTAGATAAAATTGTAATTATTTTTCAACTCTCCTATGTCATGTTGTTTGGATTAACATCAATACTAAACTTAGTATTATTATATCCTTTTTCATACATATCTTTTAATGCCAAATTTAATATTTCATTTAACTCATCTGTCATCTTTGCCTTTATTATTATCCTCCATCTTATTCTATTCTGAATTTTATCAATTGGGCAAGGCATAGGTTTAAAAATCTTTATTTTTTCATTTTGTTCTATTCTATTTACTAATTGTTGGTACAAATATTGTGATGAGTTATTTATTTCGTTTAAATCTTTTCCACTAACTCCAATTACTATTATATCGCAAAATGGCGGATACTTCAACTGTTTTCTCAATGTTATTTCTGTATCATAAAACATTTTGTAATTTTGCTTTTGGGCTGTTTGTATTATAAAATTATCTGGATTATATGTTTGAACAACAACTTTTCCTGGCAGATTTTCCCTTCCAGCTCGTCCTGCAACTTGTGTTAATATTTGAAAAGTTCTTTCATTTGCCCTATAATCGTCAATATTTAAAGAACTATCTGCTGCTACAACTCCGACTAATGTTACTTTTGGAAAATGATGACCTTTAACTACCATTTGTGTTCCAATTAATATATCAATTCCTTCATTTTTAAACTTATCTAAGATTTCTTCGTGTGAATTCTTTTTTGTTACTGTATCTACATCCATTCTTATTGTTTTTGCATTAGGAAATTGTTTTAATATTTCTTGTTCAAGTTTTTGAGTTCCTGTTCCAAAATATCTTATTTTTTTGCTTCTACAATTAGGACAAGTTGTTACAACATTTTGCTCATTTCCGCAATAATGACATTTTAACTTGTTTTCGTAACTATGGTATGTCATACTTATATTACAATTTTTGCATTTTACTATGTATCCACAGTCTCTGCACATTATGAAGGTCGAAAATCCTCTCCTATTTAAAAACAATATTGTTTGATATTTATTTTTTAGATTTTCTTCAATAGAATTGTATAATTCCATGCTTAACATTGAGCGGTTTCCATTAACCAGTTCCATTTTCATATCTATTATTTCAACTTTTGGTAAATTAGAATTATTTGCTCTTTTAGTAAGTTCCAAAAGTGTAATTTTATTGTTTAGCGCTTTATAATATGTATTTAAATCTGGTGTTGCACTTCCTAATATTAATGGTATATTTGCTTCTTTTGCTATCTTTTTGGCAATTTCTTTTGCATCATATTTAGGTGTTGATTCTGATTTATATGAACTATCATGTTCTTCATCAATTATTATTATTCCTAAATTACTTACTGGTGCGAATATTGCAGATCTTGCACCTATTACGATATTTGCTTTATTCTCTTTTATTTTATTCCACTCATCATATCTTTCACCTATTGATAATTTACTATGTAATACCGCAATTTCCTCTTTGCCAAACCTTGAAATAAATCTTTCTATCATTTGAGGTGTCAAAGAAATTTCAGGTACTAACATTATTGCTTTTTTGTTTTTATTCAAAGTATCTTCTATCAATTGTAAATAAATTTCTGTTTTTCCTGAACCTGTTACTCCAAAAAGTAAAAATTGTTCATATTTATTATTTTCAATTGATTCTTTTATTTTGTTATATGCTTTTTCTTGTTCATCTGTAAGTTTTAATCTACTAGATTTAGCAATTTTTTTGTTTGCAAGTGGGTCTCTATCTACCTTTTTTTCTACAATTTCTAAATATTCATTTTTAACTAGGGTATTTACAATTGCTCTTGAGCAGTCTGTAAACATTTCTATTTCTGGTACTGTTGCTCCTTCATTGTCTTTTACAAAATTTAGTATTTTTATATGCTTTTCTGATTTTATTTTTTTGGTTTCTATATCAAAATCTATTTCTTCTATATCTTTTTTAAAATATACAACATTTATCGTCTTATCTTGTATTCTTTTTGATTTATCTTTATTTTTCGTTCCTGGAGCTTGCATTAATTTTATACAGTCTGAAACATTACAAAAATATCTTTTAGACATCCATTTTGCAAGTTCTATTTGCTTATCTGTTAGATTTTCTTCTAGCTTAATTATATCTTTAACGTCATAATTTGACTTTTCTTTTAATCCAACCACAAATGCCTCTTCAGGATTTCCACCTTTTCCAAATGGCACTAGAACTTTACTTCCTACTATAATTAAATCCTCCAAGTAATCTGGTATGTTATAGTCGAATGTTCTATTTAGTTTTTTTGCTCCTCTGTTTATTATAACTTCTGCTATCATTTTTACTCCTTTTTAGAATCGGGATTTAGGGACGTACCTTAAAATCCCGATATTTAGGGAAAATGGGGACAGACCTTAAATTTTTAAATTTTTTTCGAGAACCGTCCCAAAAATCCCTATATATAGGGATTTTGAGATACGTCCCTATATTCCCTCTAGTTTTTCTTTGAAATATATTTTGGTTATTAGTTTAAATTCTTCTAGTGCTTCATTTTTTAATTCAAATGAAAATAATTTTTTTATTGGTGACAAAACTGTGTATTTTATTGCATTTAGTGTACTTTCTGACATATATATTGCTGATTTATCTTGTTTTGCACATTCTTTACACTTGAATCCATCGTCTTTGATGCTGAAATATTCTAATTTTTCATTTTGTCCACAATTTATACATTTATCAATTCGTGGCTTAAATCCTATTAAGCTTAGTAGTCTTAGTTTAAATATGCTTTCTATTAACTTTAAATCTTTATCTGTCTCTGAAATTACATATAATGTATTTAGATATAATTGTAATATGTTATAGCTATTTTCGTTCTCGTTTGTAACTTCTAATATTATTTTGTTAATTTCTATTGCCATCTCTAGTTTATCTAAATCTGTTCTTAATTTATAAAAAATCTCTATTGGTTCACATGAGTTTATGTGATATGTACTTGTCCCTTTATATAACAGATAATCTCCAAAGCAAAATAGTTGTGTTCCGGCAAGAAGAGCACTTTGTTGTCTTCTTGCTCCTTTTGCTGAACATGATATTTTGCCAAGGTTTGGTGTTAACATTGTTAACATTTTATCATAATCGCCCATATTACTTTCTGATAGTATTATTCCTTTTACTTTTATTGTTGCCATTTTTTCTCATTCCTTATTTTATCTAACAATCAATTATTTTTAGCTTTCTTGTTCCTATTTACAGATTTTTAATATTTTCATTATCTATTTGTTTATTTTCTAAATTCATATTTGTTATTTTTTGAATTTCTTGTATCTCTTTTATATTATTTTCTATATCTTCTATTTGTTTATATTCTAGAAATGTGTTGATATCTCCTGTTTTTTTAAAGGCATCCCATGCAATTTTCTTTATCATAAGCTACATCTCCCATCTTAAAGTTTTACCTTTAATATTATCTTTCGCAAATTTTATCTTTTTATTCAATAATTTTATTTTTGGTTTTATTTAAAATCAATTTTAATTTTTGTTATATTATTTTATTTTAAATTTGTTATTTACAATAGACTGATTATCAATCCAGTCTTTTTTTACTTTTACCCAAGTTTTTAGGTTGATTTTTACTCCAAAATTTCTTTCCATATCTTCTCTTGCATATTTTCCTATTTTCTTTAGCATTTCTCCATTTTTTCCTATTATTATTCCTTTATGTGATTCTCTTATGCAATAGATTGTTGCTTCTATATCATAAATTTCTTCACCTTTTTTATTTTTTCTTGAACTCATTTTTTCTACTTCAACAAAAATCCCATGTGGCACTTCATCTTGTAATAGTTTTAATGCTTTTTCTCTTATTGTTTCTTCTGCTAGTTGTCTTAATGTTTGGTCTGTATATTCTTCTATATCATAATATGCAGGTCCCTCTTTTAAGTTCTTTTCTATTTCATCTAAAACTATTTCTCTATATTTTTCATTTGTTGCTTCTATTGGTATTACTGCTTCAAAATTATATTCTTTATTATATAAATCTATCAAATTTAATAAACTTTCTTTTTGAATTAAATCAATTTTGTTTATTATTAATATTGTTTTCTTTTTGGTTTCTTTTATTTTTTCTAGTATTAGTCTGTCACCTTTACCTATTTCTTTACTAGTTGCTTCTATGACAAATAATATTATATCTGCATCTCCTAAACTTGTAAATGATGTTTCTACCATTGTTTCATTTAGTTTATGTTTTGGTTTATGTATTCCTGGTGTATCTATAAATATTATTTGTGAGTGTGGTCTATTTACTATTCCTTTTATTGCTGTTCTTGTTGTTTGTACTTTATTTGCTATTGCTGCAACCTTTTCTCCTACCAATAAATTTAATAAAGTTGATTTTCCTACATTTGTTCTTCCTATTAATGTTACAAAACCTGATTTGAATTTTTCCATTTCTTTTTTCCTTTCTGGCTATATTAACTAATATTATATTTGAATCTTTTATCTTTTCATTAGTTATTTTTATTCTTTTGCTTTATCTGTTTTATATTATACACTATTTTTTTGCTAAATTTGTAGAAATTAAGAAAAAATTTTAAAATTATAAAAATTGCCAATAGGGACGGGGCATTTTGGCAACTTTTTAATTTGTAATATTTTCCATCAATAAATTATTTTTTAATGAAGTGAATAAATTTTTATAAAATAATATAATTTAGTAAATCTAATAGATATTTTAAAAAGTTGCCAAAATGCCCCGTCCCTATTGGCAAAAGAAAAGAGGGAAATTTGAGTTATCCCCGTTTTCCCTCTTATGCATATGCTTGGCGTTTCCTGAAATTTAGTAAGTTTGTAATTTCATTATCACCTTTAATTGTTTTCTTAGTTTTCTTAGCTCTTTCTTGTTCTAGTTCACGTTTTTGTTTTTCTGCTACTGATTGACATATTGCTTTTTGATATGCAAAATGTGTATCTTGTGCGATTTTGCTCCAATTATATTCGTTTCTTACTTTATTTTTTGCTTTTTTAGTTATATCTGCACATAATTTATGGTCATATAGTAATTCTAGTATTGAATCTGCTATTGAGTTTGGATTTCCTGCATAACTTTTCATTCCATTTTCTTTATGTTGTACTATTTCATTTAGCCCTCCAATATCTGATACTACAATTGGATTTTCTGAAAGCATTGCTTCTAGTGCTACTATTCCAAATGGTTCATATGTACTTGGAAATACTGCTATATCTGCTGCTTTGTACATTTTTTGTACATCTTTTCCTTGCATATATCCTGCAAAATATACTTTTTCTGATATTCCTAGTCTTTCCGCTTCTGCTTTTAGCTCGTCTAGCATTCCACCTTTTCCACAGATTACCAATTTTGAATCATGATATCCATTTAGAATTTTTGGCATTGCTGCAATTAAGTGTTGTATTCCTTTTTCATAAACTAGTCTTCCCATAAATAATATTATTTTTTCATTATCCATTGCATATTTTCTTCTAAAGTTATAATCTCTTTCGATTCCATTGAATAGGTTTAGATTTACCCCATTTGGTACTACATTTATCTTTTCATATGGTAAACCAAATAATCTTTGTAATTCATTTTTCATGTAATTACTATTTACTATTACTTCTGACGCTTCATATGTTAGCATCCATTCTGTATCATTTATATATCTTTGCGTTTCATCATGTATTCCACTATTTCTTCCTGATTCTGTTGCATGTATTGTTGCTACTATTGGTATATTATATGAATTCTTTAGTGTTTTGGCTGCATATGCTACTAGCCAGTCGTGTGCATGTATTACATCAAAATTTCCTTCTTTTGCCATTACTTCATTTGCTTTTGCTATTAAGTTAAAGTTTAATTGCATTATCCAGTCTATAAAGTTATTTGGATTTATCATATAGTTGTCTACTCTATATACTTTTACTCCTTTGTCGTCTTCAAAATATGGTGCGTCTCCTTCTTTATATGTTATAACTGTTACATCATGTCCGTCTTTTAATAATGTTCTTGATAAATCGTATACTACTCTTGCTATTCCTCCAACTACTCTTGGTGGGTATTCCCATGTTAACATCAATATTCTCATTGATATACTCCCTTTCTTTTCTATTTTCTTTTGTTTTTTCGTTCAATTGCACCTATTATATTTTATACAATTTCGACAAAATTGTAAATAGTTTTTATGTATTTTTTTTAAGTTTAAATTTTAGCTCTTTTTCATTAAATTCTATAAAGTCAGATACCTTATCTTTTATTATTTTTTCATAATTTAATATTAATTTTCTACAATTATAATTTTTTAAAGTTCCTATTTGTGAATTTACTTGTGCCAATAAATTTTCGAAACTTGTATATTTTATTTTTTGAGCTTTTGGGTACATTCTAATAATTACCTGTTTGCTAGGTTTTTGATATCCATATGGATATGATACTTTCCCCAAAAATTTCACTCCATGATATGCTGTATCTATTTTTGTTTTTTTAACATTTACTTTTTGATGTGTTTCTTCTAACTTTTTTATTATTACAGGTAATGCTTTAATTAATTGATCTTTTTTATCAGATATAATTACTATGTCATCAACATATCTTACATATTTTTCTAATTTTAATTCATTTATAACAAATTTATCAAATTGACTTAAGTTTAAATTACTCCCTGCTTGTGCTGTTAAATTTCCTATTGCCATACCATAATTAGATTGTGGATTCATTTTTCTTCTTTCAGGAACATTATTTCTCATTTTTTCATTACATTTATACTTACAATTTAGTGCTGGATTATTTTCAAAAATTATTGGAGTTAGATATAACAATAATTCTTTATGCTTTCCATTATATTTATTTTCTATTAGTTCAAAAAACTTATTACTAATTTGTTTTCTATCTATGGACATGAAATATCCTGATAGATCTATTTTTAAAAAGTAACAGTCTTTCTTTCCATATTCTGATGTTTCTACAAGGTATTTTCTTAATAGATTCAAAGCATAATCTGTTCCTTTTCCTTTTCTACAAGAGCAGCACCCTTCTACTAGTTCATCTCCTAATATATTTTCTATTTCTTTCATGTAGAAATGTTGTACTATTCTATCACTAAATTGTGCTGCATAAATTTCTCTTAAGGCTGGGTCTGTTATTACATAGCAATTTGATTGTTTAGGATTATATGTTCTATTGTTTAATTCTTCTAGTAAATTCATTAAATTCGCACATAAATCATAATTCACAAAATTGTATGTACCTGCTTTATTCTTTTTATTTTTTAAACATAAAATATACGCATCATATAATTCTTCAAATGTTACTATATCTTTCATCTGTACCTCTTAAAAATACCTTTCTTAGCCAAAAGAAAGGTATTTTATCTAATTTAATGAAACTCGCACTCAAGCGCACATAATTGTTGTTATTCACATTGTTGTTGTTAATGCATCCGTTGTTGAAGTTTGCGTTATATGCGTTGTTTGTATTGTTCTGCGAAGAAGACCAGTACCAATCACTCCAAAATACAACAGACTCCGTCTTACACAGTTTAATATTGCTCAACTTTTGATAATGCCAATTCAATTTGGTGGAGCAACCACTTTCATTATATTAAATTTCTTTCATTTAATTAATGAAAGTTTGCTAATCTTACCTTTTGGCGGATATAGCTTTCTCTATTGAAAATACCCATTTATTTATGTCTTTGTCTATTTCTAATTGTCTTCTTACTAAACCTTTAGCGATTCCTCTTCTTGTTATTCTATTATTTATGAATATAGCTAAATCATCTATTTTTATATTTATTGGTGCCTGTCTATTTCTTTTATATATTTCTTGGTTTATTTTTTTACTTGCATTATCTACTTTTGATTGTGTCCAATGATTCTTTTTTATTTTATTTTCTTCCATTTTTCTTTCCTATTCTTTTCTCCCTCACAAGAACTTCTTACGAAGTTTTCTTGTGGGGAGCTCTAAGCGTTATTTACATAACGCTTATTTTCTCTTTCTAATTTTTCACAAAATTAGAAAGTCGCACTCATGCGCACATAACCGATGCCATTCACATCGCCGCTGTCAATGCACCCGCTGTTGAAGGGTGCGCCATATGCGAGGCTTGCATTGAGCTGCGAAGAAGACCAGTACCCATCACTTAGTCCATAGTTTGCATAATTTTCCATGTCTACACCCATTTTTGTATATGCAAAATCTCCAAATGCTGCCCATTCTGATTTCGAAGGCACAAACCATGTTGGAGCACTAATATTTCCTACTACTGTTTGGATTACCCCCCACATATCTTTATATTTACTGTTATCATTTTGTGCACCATATCCAGTACCATTCCAGTTAGCTATCATATCTATTGTATTTTGTTTTCCTTGTCCAAAATCATTTACTGTTTCATTTTCTAATGGATTATCTAAATTTCCATATGCATCATCATACCAACAATAATATGGTCCGTTTGCATCATTAAAGTCTTCTAATGCCATTACATAAAATCTGTCTGCTCTTTCGCTTCCTTCTATAGCTGTTAATACAGGTTTTGTCCATTGGTTGCCAAATCCTGTATAGCTTTCATTACAAACCTCATATTGCTTTAAACCTTCTGTTACTGGTGTATATTCATAATCGCTCCAACCTCCTGCATCATTATTCCATCTGCCACTTGTATGCTCTGTATCTGCTAAATCCACATAAATTATTCCGTCTGGTTGTTTATTTCCATCTACATCTGCATAATATCCTACATATGATGTTGTTGTCTCTATTACTTCTTGGGGCTTTTCTATCTCTCCACTATATATTTCTGATACTGCTATTTCATGTTTTCCATAGTCTTCTATTGTTTCTAATACTGTATCTGATTTAAAATCATCTGGTACTTCTTTAAAATATTTATCTAATACCTCTTTTATATCATTTCTTGCTAATTCTCCACTTGAATTATCCGCTTGTTTTCCTAATATGTCTATTTGAGCTTGTTCTATGACCTGTGACCTTTCTGTTTCTTCTTTCGCTTTTGCTGCATTTGATAGTATTCCATTATCTCCTGATAATGCTGCAATTGTTACAGCTGCTAGTATTAGTAAAATAATAATTGTAATAACAAGAGCTATTAATGTAATACCTCTCTCATAGTTTTTCTTAATTACTTTTTCCATTTCTCTCCCTCTTTCTTTCGTTTTTAATTATAATCTTTCGTTAAGTATATAACCTTAAGGATATAAATTATATTGAATAAACCTTTAAAATCCAACAAATTATTGCATTTTTCTGCGCTTTTATATGTTTTGCGATTTAAAATATTTTTGAAAAATAAATTAATATTTTTTATTGACATTTAAACTTTTTATTGCTATTATTTAGTTATAAAAATTTTCCTTAAGGTTATATACTTAATGAAATTTCTTTACCATTTTTTAACATTAAGTAACAATAAATTAAAAATTTTCTATTATTTTAATATTCTTATTATATTAAACTTTTTTTAATTGGAAATGAGTTTTTAACATATTTACATTAGAGTTACATTAAATAGGCATGTTAAAAATCCTTGTAAATACTTATAAACAAGTATATACAAGGATTTTTTGGTGGAGGTTGGTTCCCCATAAGTGAACTCAATAAGTTCGTATAATGCTTATTTGGTGGAGATGAGGAGAGTCGAACTCCTGTCCATAATACTTTCCAAATGAACTTCTACAAGTTTAGTTTGTCTTTCTTCCTCTTTTTCTATATACCAGCAAACAGGTTATAGAAACGATAGCTTTTTATTTTACCCACTACTTCAAAAGCAAGAGTAGTTTCGTTTCCTACTATTTCATCACTTTATCTAAATGCGTAGGCACATCTAGAAAAGTGTAGCAGCTATTAAGCAGCTGCTAAAGCATACTCATTATTATTTTCTGCGTTTATATTTAGTTTCCCGTTTTTTAAAGTGGCCAACGAGAATCCACTACTTGCTATTCATTTTTCGGGTATAATGTCGAAACCATTACATCCCCATATATTTATTATTATACTATATTTTATTATGTTTAGCAATAACAATAGGCATTAAAATTTTAACAATATTCCTTTATATTTCATACTATATTTTAGGTGATGAAAATATGAGTATTGTACCTACAAATGTTCCTTATTCTTCTAATATATTACAACAAAATTTACATGATTTGCTTGAGAAATATCCATTTTTAAATGTTCAAACTATTGGTAATAGCGTTTTAAATAAGCCTATTTATGTAGTTCGATTAGGTCGTGGTAGCAATAAGGTTTTTTATTCAGCCAGTATTCATGCTAACGAATGGATTACAACTCCTATTTTGATGAAATTTATTGAAGATTATTGTGATGCATATGTGAATAATAAAAATTTGTATAATTATTCTGTTAGAAATCTTTTTAATTCTGCTTCTATTTATATTATGCCTATGGTTAATCCTGATGGAGTTGATTTAGTTACTGGTAATATAGATTATAATTTATCTGCTTATATTACTACTAGAAATATAGCCTCCGATTTTCCGAGTATTATTTTTCCAGAAGGTTGGAAAGCAAATATAAGAGGTGTGGATTTTCTAAACTTCCAACCGTTTTTTATTGTTTTGATGAATTAATTTTATCTAACATTTCAAATCCATCACTTGAATAATATTCATATGTTCCATTAGTATATTTAAGTACTGAACCTTCTGTTGCTACATCTAATAAGTCTTTTGGAATATTAACTTCTTCAAATTCAAAATCTGGTGAATCTGTTAAGTCATACAAAAAACGATTATTCCCCAATTCTTCACTTACCATATATAAGTGACCTTCTTTTCGATAACTATCTAATTTCTCGTTTTGTTTATCAATTATTTCTTCTGCCATATTTTTTATTTCTTTTTGTAGTTCTTCAGTAGCGAATTTGTCAATTATATATTCTTCATCTTTTATTCTAAAAACATCATTTACTCCTATATTTTTTGGCATATCCTTTTTGCTTATTTCCATTTTTTCTATTTCATTGTTTTCTACTTTTAATACACTATAAAAGTCGTTATTATACTTTTCTTTGTTGTTTTCCCAATATGTTTTTTTACTATCTTGTACAAAATACATTGATTCATTATTAAAATTTTGCTTTGCATATTCTAATATAACATCATTAAATTTACTTCTTATAGAATCTTCGTTTCCTGTTGTTACATTATTTTTAGATAATATATCTTCTATTATTGGCATTTGAGTCCCTTCTTTACCAAGATTATTTTCTAAATATTTGGCTAATTCATTTATAAAGTTTTGAACAAAGCTGTTTTCTATTAAACCGCTTTAAAAAATTGTTATCTAAATCTAAATTCAATAAATAATCACTCCCTTGTTTTTTTATTTTTTTTGATTGGAAATTTGCTATTGAGTAATAGCTGTAAGAATTAAACTAGAGCAATTATACATTATTTTACATAAGTTTACAATAGTTTTTTTGTATTTTTATTTTTTATTTTTCATAACTTTCACCTGTTGCATAATCAATCACTATTCCTGGTTGAACATTGTAACAATACACATTAAAATGAATTCCTTTGCCATTATCTTCAACTGACCATGCTTCCATTTGTACTCCACTTGCCAATTTGTTATTTCCTTCAAATATAGGTGTTACTCTATAAAGTACATGATTATTTTCATTAGCTTTAATATATTCTGCAACGAGATTTTCAAAAGGCAACATACCCTCTGTATTTAAATATCTTGTTCCTGTAATTAAATTCTTTTTATTATCATTTTCTGCTGAAAGTTGCCATCCAATTAAATGACATCTATTATATAAATATTTATCTTTAATTAAATTATCATATCTTTTTTGTACCCAGCCAGATAAATCTTTAATATTTCCTATTTCTCCACGTTCTTCTCCTTCTTTTGGCATTATTTCTTTGCATACATTTGCATAAGCTATGCCACTTCTTCCTAATTCATCCCATTCACTATATTTTTCAAAAGGTTCTGTAGTATAATCTTTTTCAGTAAAATAAGGATTATTATTATTTAATTCTACATAGGGACTAGTTGTATATTCTGGAATTGTTGATACATCAATTATTATATTTTCTTTTGGTGTTACATTTTCTGTATCTTTATTTGGATTTTCTTTATTGTAGGTTATATATCCTCCAATTAAGATACAAATTGTTATTGTAATTTTTAAAATTATTTGCCATGTTTTTTGATTATTTTTTCTTCTTTTACCCATTAAACTACACCTCTTGTTTTTTATATTACCATAAAAATAGTTTTTTGAGCAAGATTTTAGTAGACATTTTTTTCACTAATTAATTCCTCAATTTTAATGAATCCATCTACATTTTCAGCTATTAAATTTAATTTTGAGAAATTAAAATATATGTAAATATTTTTGTCTTTATCGATTTCTATTTTTTTGATTAATCTATATAGATATATTTTATCAATCTTTTCTAATTCCAAAAAATTTTCTATTAACTCATCTATTTCTTTTTTTATGTCTTTATTTTCCACTTTTTGTTCTATTTGACTTAACTTTTGTTCTAATTCTTTCTTATGTTCATTTAATTTTATCCTTTCAAAATCAAATTTTTTTGAAACTCTAATATAATCTTCTTCCTGCAAAACACCTCTTAATTTATCCATATACATCTTGTCTAAGTTACTATTTATTTCATTTATATCTTTATTAATCTGTAATAGTTTTTTTCTATAACCTTCTCTTATATCAAGAGTTTTATTTTTGTATTTTTCATAAACCCTCACAAAAACTTCCTTATCTGCATATATTCTACATATCTTTTTTACAATACTAATAATATGTTGTTCCAATTTTTCGTAATTCATGCTTAAAGGGTAGCATCCTCTTTCTTTTGCATCACTGCAAGTTATATATGGATGTGTTTTTGAATTTTTTTTAGAGTTTTTTTTTAAAACTATTTGTAATTTTCTTTTGCAATGATAACAATAAAGTAATCCTCGTAATAAATAGTTATATTTAAGTTTTGTATTTGTTCCTCTCTTTTCAAGAATACATTGTACTTTCTCAAACGTATCTTTGTCGATAATAGGTTCATGTGTATTATTTACTCTTATTTGATTTTCTTTTTCTACCGCTCTTATTTTCTTTACTTTGTATGATATAACAGATTTTTTATTTTGTACTGTATTTCCAATATATACCTCATTTTTTAGCATATTACATAGTGTTACTTCATTCCAGTTATATCCTGTCTTGTTTTCATCTTGAACTGCACCTGTTTTTCTGTAGCCTGATGGAGATAAATATTTGTTGCTATTCAAATAATTTACGATTTCACCACTTCCATGACCATGGGCATACATCTCAAAAATTTTTTCTACAATATTCTGTACTTTTCTATCTACAACTAATTTGTTTTTTATATAAGGATGTTTTTTATAACCATAAGCAGTTATACTACAAAGATATTCTCCTTGTTTTTGTTTTTCCTTATAAACACTTCTAATTTTTTTTGAAATATCCTTAGCATACATATCATTCATAATTGCTTTAAATGGTGTTATATCATTATTGTTACTCTCTAAATATGTATCTATCCCATCTGTTATTGCTACATATCTAACATTGTTTTTTGGAAAGTAATTTTCTATGTAAAACCCTGTTTTTATATAATCTCTACCTAGTCTTGATAAGTCTTTTGTTATAACCATATTGATATTTTTATTTTCAATATCTTGTAGCATTTCATTAAATCCAGGTCTATTAAATGTTGTACCACTTACTCCATCATCTACATATTCTTTTATAAAACATAGATTATTCTCTTTTACATATCTTTGCAAAATATTTCTTTGATTACTGATACTTTCACTTTCTTGTTTATCGCCATCTTCTCTAGATAATCTAATATATATTCCGACTTTAAAATTCTGGCTTTTTAAATCTAGCATTCTTCTCCTTCCCAGTTTGGAAAAGAATTGTTATTTGGCTAAGCAAATCAAGTATTAAATTTATGAGACGTGATTCTTGCACATTTATTAAATTTAATACGGAGTCTCCACTACACCAAATGGCAATTATCTTTCAAACTTATCCGTAATCACCTACAATTAAATTGAAATGCTTACAAAATTATTTTGCAAACATTTTTGAATAATTACTTTGTTTTTGATTTTAAATTTTCAATATAATCTTTAAAGATTAATCCTATTGTTTCTTTTACCTCTTGTTCTTCTGCAAAAATACAGTATGTATTAAATTCTGGTTGCTTATGTTTTGTTTGCTTTTTATCTTTACACATACTCGCATCATCTCCAAATTGTTTTTAATAAAATATCTAATACAGAATATTAAAGGAAATGGCTTGTTATGACACTTAAAATAAGTGTGTTTGTCAATGTACTGTAAAAAAGCATAAAAAAATACACCCAATAATGTTTTCACACTGTTAGGTGTTATCTTAAGCAACTTTTTGCTAACACTTTTTCTTAATTAACAAATCTGTGCAATGCCTCTGTCATCACACTTTCTTTGTATATTCTATATGCAATTTGGTTCTGTTTTCTTTCCCTCACATACAATTAAGTAATTGGCTGGTGCGCGCCTTTTACTTCTTAATCTATCTTTTCTTGAAACATTATTGTTTCTCATGACTAATCTCAAATTCTTCTAAAACTGGAATAGCACCATATCTTCCAGTTAAATAATCTTTGTTGTATGTTGCATCATTTCTAACTTTTTTA
>CAWVFT010000087.1:0-7650 GCA_963928635.1 Bacillota bacterium
TGGGGACCGTTCAAAAATTCTCAAAAGTTTGAAAAACTTTTGTTAGAATTTTTAGAATGGGGAGACGGAAAAATTAATAAATTATTATATTCGGGAGCGTTTATATTTTTTAAGGACTGAATTGTAACTTTTTATGTAATAACTTCTTTATAATTTGTAACTAATGTTGCTCCCTGCTTTATTAGTTCATTAGTTCCTACTGAATTTATCAAATTTATATTTCCTGGAACAGCATACACATCTTTTCCTTGCTCTAATGCAAAATCTACTGTTATTAATGTCCCACTTTGTTTTTTTGCTTCTACAACAAGTAATCTATCACTTATCCCAGTAATTATACGATTTCTAGCTGGAAAATTTATTTTTTCTGGTTTTGTTCCTATTGGATATTCTGATATTATTGCTCCTCCTGTTTCTAGTATTTGACTCGCTAATATTGTATTTTCTGATGGATACACAATATCTAATCCATTTCCGACAACTGCAATGGTTTTGCCTTTTGCTTCTATTGCTCCTTTATGTGCAAAACTATCTATGCCTTTGGCTAATCCACTTACTATAACTATTCCCTCTTTTGCTAAATTATATGAAAAATATTTTGCGCTTTTTCTTCCATATTCTGAATAATCTCTACAACCTACTATACTTATGCAATTTTCATTTAATATCTTTTCATTTCCTTTTACGTATAAATACAATGGGTAATCATATATATTTTTTAATCTTGTTGGATATTCTTTATCTTCTACAGTTACTATATTTACATTGTTTTTCTGCAATAATTTTATATTTTTATCTACATTCTCTTTTGTTTCTATATCAATTATATTTTCTATTAGTTTTTCTCCTATACCCTTTATATTTTCTAAATCGATTTTCTTTGCATTATATATTCTTTCGGGATTTTTAAATTTTTCTAGTAATATTCTCCCTCTCACATTACCTAGGTTTTTTATCAAACTAAACCATATCCAATATTTTTTATTTATTAAACTATCCATTTTCTTACCTTCTTTCTCGCTTTTTTTAAGCAAAAAAAGACACCTTTAGTATTTTAAAAGTGTCTCTTACTTTTTATTTTACATTTATTGTTTTATTCTGCTCTTTTGCAGATTTTATTACATTATTTATCAACATCGCTATTGTCATTGGTCCAACTCCCCCCGGAACCGGTGTTATATAGCTTGCCTTTTCTTTTACTTTTTCAAAATCAACATCCCCAACTATTTTTCCATCATCTAATCGATTTATTCCTACATCTATTACAACTGCTCCATCTTTTACCATATCTTCTGTTACAAATTTTGGTTTTCCTATTGCAGAGATTAATACATCAGCCTGTTTAGTTATATTTTTTGTATTTTTAGTTTTTGAATGGCATACTGTTACTGTTGCGTTTTTATTAATACAACATTGAATAAGTGGTCTTCCTACAATATTACTTCTTCCTAAAATTACTACATTTTTTCCGCATAAATCAATTCCGTATTTTTCAAGCATTTTAATTACTCCATATGGTGTACATGATATAAAGCATTCTTGTCCTAATGCTAACTTTCCTACATTCATTGGATGAAATCCATCTACATCTTTTTTATAATCTATTGTTTCAAATGCTTCTTCAATATTTAAATGTTTTGGTATTGGACTTTGTAATAATATACCATTTATGTTTTTATCAGTATTTAATTTTTCGATTAAATCTATTAACTCTTTTTGTTTTATATTTTTATCTAATAAATATTCTGTATACTCTACTCCAACTTCTTTACACGCTTTACTTTTATTTCTTACATAAATTTTTGATGCAGAATCATCTCCCACCATTATTACTGCTAATTTAGGTTGAATATTTTCTTTTTTTAGTTTCTCACATTCAACTTTCAATTCTTCTCTTATCTTTTTTGCTAGTTCTTTTCCATCTATGATTATTGCCATTTTTTATTCCCCCAATTTTAATACTCTCATATTATTCAATAGAAATCAATTATTATATTTCATCTAATATTTTATATTCTATATCTTCCATGTCTGGGAACATCTCTTTGACTCTTTTTAGTGTTAACATTGTCATTTTGGGCTGTGGATTTTTTTTATGGTCTGATAAAAGTTTTTGTGTATAACAGTTTGGTGCTGTTTTGAATAACAAATATCTATTTTTTACATAAGTATAATAAATTTGATACCCATCATCTAAGTCTTCCCACATCATTTCAAATGTATATTCTTTTTTCATTCTTATTTACTCCTTATTTTATCATATCTGTAAATTCTTTCTCTGTTATTATTTTCGTTCCTAAACTTTGAGCTTTTGTTAATTTACTTCCTGCCTCTTCTCCAGCTAATAAATAATCTGTTTTTTTAGATACTGAAGAAGATACTTTTCCTCCCATATTTTCTATTAAATCTTCTACTTCTTTTCTTGTATATCTTTCTAGTGTCCCTGTGACTACAAATACTTTCCCTTCGAATCTATTGTCACTTGATTCTTCTTTTAAATATTCTGTATTTACTCCTGCACCTTTTAATCTTTTTATTAAGTCTTTTGTTTGCTCTTGAGAAAAAAATTCTACAATACTATTTGCCATTATTTCTCCTACATCAGCTATTTCTTGTAATTCTACAGCATCTGCTTTTGCTAAATTTTCTATATTTCTATATTTTTTTGCAAGCACTTTTGCCGCCTTGTTTCCTACATGTCTTATTCCTAATGCTGTTATTAATCTATTTAAATCATTGTTCTTGCTATTTTCTATGCTATCTACTAAGTTTTGAGCAAATTTCTTTCCATTCTTTTTTAATGATGCAATATCTTCAAATTTTAGGTCATATATATCTGCTATATTTGATATCAGATTTCTATCTAATAATCGTTGTATAATGTTTTCTCCTAATCCATCTATATTCATTGCTTCTCTTGATACAAAATGTATAAGATTCCTATATAATTTAGCAGGGCATTCGATTCCAGTACATCTTATTGCAGATTCTCCTTCTTCTCTTTTTGCTTCTGCTCCACATACTGGACAATTTTTTGGCATTTCAAATGGCTTTTCTTCTCCTGTCCTTCTTTCTGTTAATACTTTTACTATTTCTGGTATTACGTCTCCTGCTTTTTGTATTAATACTGTATCTCCAACTCTTATGTCTTTTTCTTTTATAAAATCTTCATTATGAAGTGTTGTTTTTGATATTGTTGAACCTGCAACTTTTACTGGTTCTAATATTGCCATTGGTGTAATTACACCTGTTCTTCCTACTTGACAAATTATATCTTTTACTTTTGTTTCTTTTTGCTCTGGTGGATATTTATATGCAACTGCCCATCTTGGTACTTTTGTTGTTGTTCCTAATATCTCTCTAAATTTTAAATCATCTACTTTGACTACTGCTCCATCTATACCATATGTTAAATCTTCTCTCATTTCTCCTATTTTTTTAATTGCTTCTTCTATTTCTTTTTTGCTTTTGCAATAAATTCTTACCGGATTTACATTAAATCCCTGTTTTAATAAATATTCTAATTCTTCGTAATGTGAATTAAAATTCTTACCTTCAATTTTTTGTACATTAAATATATATATATCTAATGGTCTTTTGGCTGTTATATTACTATCTAACTGTCTTAAAGATCCTGCTGCTGCATTTCTTGCATTTGCAAATAATTCTTGTTCATTTTCTTGTCTTTCTTCATTCATTTCTTCAAAATCTTTTTTAGATATAAATACTTCTCCTCGTACTGTTATATTTATTTTATCATTTATTTCCATTGGTATTGTTTTTACTGTTTTTAAGTTTTCTGTTACATCTTCTCCAACTAATCCATTTCCTCTTGTTGCTCCTCTAACAAATTTGCCTTCTATATATTCAAGTGCTGCTGATAACCCATCTATTTTTGTTTCTACCACATATCTTACTTCTTTTATTCCATTTTCTTTTGCTTGCTTTTCTATTCTTTCTATAAATTCTTCTACTTCTTCAATACTAAATACATCTTGAAGACTTTGTAATGGTACTTCATGTTCTACTTTTTCAAATCCTTCTTTTACATGTCCCCCTACTTTTTGGGTTAATGAATCTTTTGTTATTAGTTCTGGATATTGTTTTTCTAGATTTCTCAATTCTACCATTAACATATCATACTCAAAATCTGATATTTCTGGCTTATCTTCATCATAATATTTATTTGCATAATATTCAGTTTTTTCTCTTAATTCTTTTATTCTTTTTTTTGCTTGTTCTTTATTCATTTTTGTTTGTCCTTTCAAAGTTCTTTGTTGTATTATATACAAAAAAGCAAAAAAAATAAAGTATTTCTACTTTATTTTTTAATTGTTTTTTCTATCCATCTTCTCTTGCAAATACTATTGTTCTTATATTATTACTTGCATCTGTACAAGTTGATAATGTAATTTCTGCTTTTCCTCCTGTATCTCTTTGATAGAAGGATGTATCTGATTGGTCTGCCTCAAATTTATCATATATTGTATATGTTTTTCTGTTTCCTAAGTAATCTGTTATATATACTTTGTCCCCATTACTTACTCTTTTTAGATTTGAGAAAAATGCTCCATTTCTATAGTTATGTCCTGCTATTACAACATTTCCTGGTTGATTTATTGCTTCTGCATTTGTTGGATATAGCAATACTACTGAGTCTGAAAGTGCATCTGCTGTTATCTCTTCTAATATTGGATAATCTATGTTTATTTTTGGTATTGATATTGTTCCTGCTACATCATGTCCTCTATATTGTTGCCTTTTCCCTGATGTAGAACTATTTCCTGTAGGTGTTGCGTTTAATTCTACTTCATTTCCGCTTGGTGAAGAGTTATTATTTGAAGATGAATCATCATTGTTTACTGAATCTCCTTGGTAACTATCTACAAAGTCTGATGCTTCATGTGTATCTGTAGTTTTTTTATAAAAATCATAACCTAAGAATCCCAATAATCCTAATATCGCTATTATTACAATTACTAAAATCACTGTTAATACTTTACTATATTTACTCTCAAACATACCTTTTACCTCCGTATCTCAACTCTAATATTATTATACCATATTGGGTTATTCTTTTCAATGTTTATTTTATATTATTGTTTAGCTTTTAAATGATTTTTTCTCCTAGCTTTTTACCTGCCAATATATGAAAATGCAAATGTTCTACCTCTTGTCCTCCATCTTTTCCACAATTTACTATTACTCTAAAACCATTTTCAGCAAACTTTTTTTCCTCTGCTATTTGATTTATTATTCTATATATTTTTCCTATTAGTCTTTCATCTTCTTTATCTACCTCTAATAATGATTTGATATGTTTTTTTGGTATTACTAATATATGAATTGGTGCAGCAGGATTTATATCATTAAATGCTAAAACTTCATCATCTTCATATACTTTAGTAGATGGTATTTCTCCTTTTATAATTTTACAAAATATGCAGTCTTCCATTTTACTCACATTCCTTTCAAAATTATTTTAGGTTTTTTAATAATTTTTTATTAACAATATAGTCATCTTAAATTGATGCAAAATTTTATTTTATTAAAATAGCTTTTATTCTTCTAACTCCTGAAGAACTTGATTCTTCTTTTTTTATTTTAAAAGTTCCCATATCTCCTGTGTGTGTTACATGAGGTCCTCCACAGATTTCTTTACTAAAATCTCCTATTGTATAAACTTTTACTTTGTCTCCATATTTATCTGTAAATAAACCTATTGCTCCTGATTTTTTTGCATCTTCATAATTCATCTCTTCACATGTTACAGGTAAATCTCTTTTTATTTGTTCATTTACTAAATCTTCTACTTTTTGAATTTCCTCTTTAGTCATTTTTTGAGGATGTGTAAAGTCAAATCTTAATCTTTCTTCTGTTATATTTGAACCACTTTGCTTTACATGGTCACCTAAAACAGTTCTTAAAGCTTGATGTAAAAGATGTGTTGCTGTATGATATGCAATTGTTTTTTCGTTTTGCTCTGCTAATCCACCTTTGAATTTTTGGTCACTTCCCATTTTTGATTTTTCTTGATGGGCTTTAAATAATTCATCAAATTTCTTTAAATCTATTGTCATTCCATTTTCTTCTGCTAATTCTTGTGTTACTTCTGGTGGAAATCCATATGTATCATATAGTTTAAAAACAACTTCTCCGCTTATTTCATTTTTTGCTTGCTCTTTTAATTTTTGAATTTCTTTATTAAACTCTCTTTCTCCATGTGCTAAAGTTTTTACAAATTTGTCTTTTTCTTCTATTATTACTGATTTTATAGTCTCTCTATTCTTTTCTAGTTCTGGATATAATTCATTTAAAGTATCAATATTTAAATCAATTAAATTTGATAATTCTGATAAGTCTATATTTAATTTATTTATATGTCTTATCATTCTTCTTATTAATCTTCTTAAAACATATCCCCTATCTATATTGCTTGGACGTCCTCCATCAGATATTACCATTATGCTTGCTCTTAAATGTTCTGCTATTATTCTTCTACTTTGTATATTATCTACTTTTTGTATTTTTTCTATTTGCTTCATTACAGGTTCAAATATCTCTGTATCAAAAGGAGTTTCTTTTCCTTGAAGTAACATTGTCATTCTTTCTAATCCTAAACCTGTATCTACATTTCTTTGCTTTAATTTAGAATAATTTCCATTAGAATCTTTGAAATATTCCATAAACACATTGTTCCATATCTCTACATACTTTCCACAGTCACAACTAGGTTGACAGTCTGGTCCGCATGCTGGCTTACCAGTATCGTAAAACATTTCTGTATCAGGTCCACATGGTCCTTCTTCTCCAGCTATCCACCAATTATCATCTTTACCATAAAAGTAAATATGATCTTCTAGTATTCCTGCTTTTCTCCATGCATTTGCAGAAACTTCATCTTTTGGGCAGTCATCATCCCCTTTAAAACATGTTACAGATAATTTTTCTACTGGTATATTTAACTCTTTTGTCAAGAACTCAAAGCTCATTTTTATAGACTCTTCTTTAAAATAGTCTCCTAAAGACCAGTTTCCAAGCATCTCAAAATATGTTAAATGACGATTATCTCCAACTTCGTCTATGTCGTTTGTCCTTAAACATTTTTGGTAGTCTGTAAGTCTTGTTCCTTCTGGATGCTTTTCCCCTAATAAATATGGCACTAATGGTTGCATTCCTGCAGTTGTAAACAACACTGATGGATCATTTTCTGGTATTAGTGATGCTGATGGTATTATTTTATGCCCATGATTTTTAAAAAAATTTAAATATTTATTTCTTATTTCTATTGCTTTCATCAATATTCCTCCCGACTTTTTACGTTCTTTATTATACTTTATATATTGCAAAAAATCAAGTGGTTTATTGGGGACAGGTCCCATTTGACCATTTTTGGTCAACTTGGGACAGGTCTGCCCAAATTGTTTTCTTATTTGACCTTTTTACTTTTTTACTGTATAATTATAGTGTAGTTGCGGGTATAATTTAGTGGTAGAATGTCATGCTTCCGACCTGATAGCGTGGGTTCGATTCCCACTACCCGCTCCATTAAATAAAGTCGTTGCACCAGACGAAAGTATTGATAAATCAACTGTAAAAGGTTGATTTTTTTGTCACCTTTAACTTGAAAAAGGAAGGATGGTGTGGTAT
>CAWVFT010000088.1:0-5102 GCA_963928635.1 Bacillota bacterium
TATATAGAAATGTCCGAAGTATGGTAAAATTCTTGTTTCTAACATTCTACAATATCGTTTGTATGTTGTAGGAGCTAGTTCTTTTGAACCATAATCTCTTTTCCATATTTCAACAAATTCAGAAAATTTAAGAGATTTACCATCAATTACTAAACCATTTTGTACTTCAGTAACGAATTTTGCTAGTTCAATTTCTGCATCTTTTTTAGTTCCATGAATAGTTTTTCTGTGTATCATTGGTTTCCCGTTTAGGTCAAATCCTTCTGATACTGTTAACCTGTAACTATTTTTGCCTCTTTTTTCTATACTCCCAGCCATTACTTATTTCACCTCCTTTCAAGTATAACTATGGAAGGGAGAGAATTTATGTGTATTATATAGTATTTTTTGATAAATTACCAGCTATTCTTGCTTATTTTTAGAATGATAAAAAGATTACAATAAAATTCATAAAAGAATATATAAAAAACATAAAAATACTGGATGAAAGGTAATAAAAAGTTGTATGTCATAATTTGTAAAAATAAATGATCTCGCCAGTAAAATACTGGATATTTAACAAAAAATATGATATGATTAAAAAAATACATTTTAGGAGAAATTTATGGGGGAAGATCCAAATATAATAAATAATGTTAATAATACTAAAGAGGTTTCTAATATACAGCAAGAAACAAATCAAATTATTGAAGTAAATAAGTTTGAACTATCAGAAATAGTAAATTATAAAGATGTAATAGAATTGTTTGGAATGATTTTTTTTATTGTTGCATTAATTAGTATATATATATTCTATAAAAGAATAATAAATAGAAGAAGTAAAAATTATTATGAAAATAACGTAAGAAATAAAAAATATATAGAAGATATATATGTTGAAATAGGAGAAACAAGTGAAAAAATAAGATATTTTATATATGCTGAAAAATGGAAAAAAAGAATAAGAAAATCATTAAAAACTATAATGTCAAAAAACAATAAAAAAATAGCAAATAAAATATATAAAATAAGAGGAATATCACTAAATAAAAAATTAGATAATTATGAAAAATTATTAACAAAAGTTAAAGAAAACAAAGGAAAAGGTGCCAAGCATCAAAATGAATTATGGTTCTTAGAGCATAATTCATACTATTATAGAGATGAAATAGGGGATTTAAGACAAAAATTACAAATAATAAATTCTAAAATATTATTTATATTAGGAAAAGCTGGAAGCGGTAAAACTAATTTAGCAACATACATGGCAAAACTAATAACCGAAAAAAACAAATATTTTTGCATATATATGAATGCAAAAGATATAAAAAATAGAAATATTGAAGAATATTTTAAAGAATTTTTTTATACTGATATGATAATCAATAAGGAAAGAGAAAAATTAATATATTTATATTTAATAATTTTAAAATTGTTAAGGAAGAAAATGTACATAATTGTAGAAGCACTAAATGAAAATACTGACAGTAATTTTGTATATAATTTATCAATGTTTATAAATAAATATAGTAAATATGATAATTTAAGATTTATTATAACATCTAGAATAGAGTTTTTTGATGTTAAGTATAAAAAAGTAATAGATGAATATTTAACTAATAGCTATGAAATGATAGAAATGGATAACAGTAGAATTAATGAAATAATGAAAAAAAGAATGATTGAAAAGTACAGACATTATTACAATTATACAGGTAGCTATAACGAAAGAGTAAAAAAGCTAATAGAGGAAAGCCCAATATTAATGAGGATATTTTTTGAAACATACAAAGATACTAATAAAGAGGTTAATGATATAAATAAATATAGTTTACTTTTAAATTATATAAAAAATGTGCAGGACCGAACAGCAAACATTAATGTTATGGAGATATTAAACAAGATTGCTAATAAAATGTTAGAATTAAAAAAATTTGATAGTATTGGTATAAAAGATATAGAAGTTAATAATGAGAAATTAGAACAATTAATTAACGAGAATGTTTTATTAAATAAATCAATAATAAAATCTGAGAATAGTTTAGAAGAAGAAACAGAAGAAATTATAATGTTTACATTTGATGAGCTTAGAGATTTTTTGATTTCAAGAATAATAGCAAGTAACGAAAATGAGCATGAAGTATTAAATTTTATTGAAAAAACAATAAATAATAAAGAACCTATAGCAGAAGGCGTTTTAAGAAATATATATTTAAATTATAAAACAAAGCAAAATGTGAAAATGTGTGAAGCTTTATTGAAATTTGATATATCATCAGTAATAAGAGACACATTTTTATTTAGACGTAGAGAAAAAGATTGGTTTGAAAATTTTGTATTAGATATGATATTTGAAAACAATATGCCCATTTTTGAATGTGAAATAAGATATATAAATAGCATTAAAATATCAAGAAGAGATACTTGGAAAATAATACGAGATTTATGGAAAAATACATTAATGAATTGTGAACCTAATTTTAATATTATAAAAGATGAAATAGATAAACTCAAAGAAAATATACATAATAAATCATTTTTAAAGAATTTAAATAAAGAAGATTATGAAGAAATATATGAAATATTAAAAGCGAAAAACACTAAACAATCAAATCAGCTAGCAACTGAAATAAAAAATATATTAGGAGTTTTATATGAAGAAACAATTAGTTAAGTACGGAGATTTAGTTTTTTTTAAGAAGAACAATAGAATGAAAAAGAAAAATTTTATAAAGATGTTTAGAGTAAAAAAGAATACTTATTTTTATAATTTATATTCTAGATTATATGATTTTCTAATTGGAGGAGATACGAATTTATATAAGGAATATAAAAAGTATTATGCTAAAGAATATAAAACCTTTGAGGAGTTTTTGATAGAAAGATATAATATGGATGAAGGATTAGTAAAAAAGTTTAAAAATAGAAAAAGTTATTATAAAAAGTTTGATATAATGTGTGATCAAATAGTTCATAGTTTAGCCCAAGATGAAGAAATAAAAGAAATTATAAATAAATTTATGGGAGGGTATGTGTATGATTATTAGAGATGGATTTGTTACTAATAGCTCTTCTACAAGTTTTATAATAATTAGTAAAAAACAATTGACAGGGGAGTATTTAGCAGAAAAACTAGGAGTAAAAAAAGATGCTCCTAACTATCATGCTATTTTAAGTTTATGTAAGGAAATGGTAGAAGAAGGAAAAAGGGGCTTTTATCATCATAATTATGAAGAAACAAATTATGAATTAGTTAAAGAACTTTTTGACGAAAAAACAGCTAAAAAGTATCAGAAATTATCTAATAAAGGATATAATGTGTATTGTGGAAGTATAAGTAGTGAAGAAACTGATATAGAGACGGCTCTTTGTTTAGATTGTTTTAGAGTTAAAGGAAGAGGTATATATATAGATGCCTCAGAAAATGTGTGGTAGATATGATATTTTATAGAGATGAAAAATATAAATTTAATGAATTTTTTAATGAAGAAAATGGATTTTTAATAAGAACTAATATACTTGATAATAAAAAAATAGAGACTAGTAATAGGGCAAAAATGAGATCTTTTCCAGAGTTGATAGATATTGGAATAATGGGAAGATGTCATGTTTACAAACAATATTGTAAAAAATTTGGAATTGAATGTTATCAAGTGAAAGATGGCTCAAATATGTCTATTAAACTATACGAGAAAATAATAAACCAATGCAAAGGTAAAGTTTTTCAAGTGGCTTTAGGAGGTAAAGGAGATCCAAACAAGCATAAAGATTTTGAACAGATTTTAAAAATTACTAGGAAAAACAATATTGTCCCAAATTTAACGACCACAGGAATTGGTATTACTAATAAGGAAATAGATTTAATAAAAAAATATGTTGGAGCTATTGCGATATCTTTATATAGCAAATTGACAATTGATTTTGAAGAGAGCAATGAAGAATGTATAAAAGCGATTGAAAAAATAGTTAGTAATAAAATAACAACTAATATTCATTATGTTATAAATAATGAGACAATTAATGATGCAATAACAAGGCTAACATATAATAAATTTCCAAAAGGAATAAATGCGGTAATATTTTTACTATATAAAAGAAAAGATGAAAATATTGATATTGATAAAAGTAAAATAATAGAATTTTTTAAGTTGTTAAACAATAATAAATATTCATTTAAAATTGGATTTGATACATGCTTTTCTCCTTTAATAAGTAAATATCTATTAAATGCAGAAAAAAGAAGTATAGAAGATTGTGAAGCAGGAAGATTTTCATGTTATATTAGTGCAAATGGTATCTTATATCCATGTTCTTTTATGCAAGATGAAAATTTTGGAGTTAATATAAAGGAAATATCTATATTAGATGCATGGAATAGTGAAAAAATGAATAATTTTAGAAAAATGAACAGCAATAAATGTATGAGTTGCAATAGAAAAAAAGATTGCTCTTTTGGGTGTAAATTTAATTTAAATCAATATATATGTAATAAATAAAAACAAAGAATAGTAAATAAAGGCTATTCTTTTTATAATGGCAAATAATATTTGTGTAGAATACTAGTAGTCTACAAATTTTTATATTGATCCATCCATTTAAGCAATTCTTCTTCTGAAATTTTATTATTATTAAACTCTTTGATTTTTTCTCTAGCAAGTTTTTTCCAATTTTCAAATGCTATTTTAACTTGTTTATTATTAGATCTTTTTACTTGCATTAATCTTCTTTGATAATTATTTCTATAAAATTTAATTCCTTCGATAGTATTTCTTATTTTGTAATAAGAGTTATTAGCTCCTGTTATTTTACAAGGTACTTCATTTTCACAATATACAATATCACAATATTTTTCAGTATTTTTAAGTTGAATAAAATATTTACTACAGTTCTTACAAACTTTAATTCTTATACTAGTATTAGAAGCTATTTCAAATAAAGAGATATACAGTATATTGGATAAATATGATGTATGAAAAACAGGACTATCACCTATAGTTATTGTTCCGTCTTCTAAATGTTCTCTAACAATTTTAGGAGTTATAGATTGTGAAGATATATGGTATATATCATGTGCAAATTGTTGATAATAATATACTTCTATGTTTGTAGAATATTTAAATAAG
>CAWVFT010000089.1:0-14554 GCA_963928635.1 Bacillota bacterium
ATTATAACCATTTTTAGCACTTGTCAATACCTTTTGCTAAAATAATTGTAAATTTTTTGTGAAAATGTTGCAATTCACAAATCAAAAGAAGAAATGCTTTCAAAGGGTTAATTCATATTTTATCTCATTCGAAAAATATGAATTAACCCTTTTCAAGCTTATTTACTTTATAAGACTGTGAATCGCAACAATTTCATTAAAAAAAGCACTAGATTTTAAATTAAATTCTAGTGCTTTATAAATTTATATTATTTAATTTTCAATTATTTGAGATAGATAGAATCCTACTGTAACTACATCTAAAATTCCTACTACTAATCCTGTAATTCCCATCCATTTATTACTTATTTGTTTTTTAGCTGTTGTTGCTAATCCTATTATTCCTAATATTATTGCAACAGTTCCACATGGCATTCCGAACATAATTAAACCTATCATTGCAAAAATAAAACTTAGCAAACAAACTACATTCATTTCTTTATTAGCATTTACATTATTCCCATTATTTGTTTCATTTACTACTTGTGCTTCTTTAACTTCTTCTTTTCCTTCTCCCACATTTTTAATTGGGTCATTATTTTCATTTTCCATAATAACTCTCCTCCTTCAATTTCTATAATTTATTTTTATCATTTTTTTATATATATGTCAATATTTTTCTTGATATTTAGCTTGTTTTGTTGTATAATGCTTACAATAATAGTTTTAAATATATTTTAACAATAGGAAGGTAATGATTATGATAGATATTAAATTTTTAAGAGAAAATCCTGAAATAGTTAAAGAAAATATTAAAAAGAAATTTCAAGATGAAAAATTAGTTTTAGTAGATGAAGTTATTGATTTAGATAAAAAGAATAGAGAGAGCCAACTCGCTGGTGATGAATTAAGAAATAAAAGAAAAACTTTAAGTGGCGAAATTGGTAATCTAATGAAAAATGGCAAAAAAGATGAAGCAGAAAAAATCAAGGCTGAAGTACAAGAAATAAATAATAAGTTGGAAGAAAACGAAGCTTTAGAAATTAAGTATGCCGAAGAAATAAAATCTAGAATGATGAAAATACCAAATATAATGCATGAATCTGTTCCAATTGGCAAGGATGATAGTGAAAATGTTGAAATTGAAAAATTTGGTGAACCAATTGTTCCTGATTACGAAATTCCATTTCATGGCGAGATTTTAGAAAAACTAGCCGGCCTAGATTTAGATAGTGCTCGTAGAGTTGCAGGTCAAGGTTTTTACTATTTAATTGGAGATGTTGCAAGGCTTCATTCTGCTGTGCTAACATATGCTAGAGATTTTATGATTAACAAAGGTTTTACTTATTGCATCCCACCATATATGATAAGATCTGATGTTGTTACAGGTGTTATGAGTTTTGAAGAGATGGATGCTATGATGTATAAAATTGAAGGAGAAGATTTATATTTAATTGGAACATCTGAACATTCTATGATCGGTAAATTTAAAAATCAAATTCTAAAAAAAGAAGACATGCCATATACTATGACATCATATTCTCCTTGCTTTAGAAAAGAAAAAGGTTCTCATGGCTTAGAGGAACGTGGTGTTTACAGAATCCATCAATTTGAAAAGCAAGAAATGATCGTTGTTTGTGAACCAGAAGATAGCTGGAATTGGTATGATAAAATGTGGTCATACACAGTTGAATTCTTTAGAAGTATGAATATTCCTGTTAGGACTTTAGAATGTTGTTCTGGAGATTTAGCTGATTTAAAGGCAAAATCTTGTGATGTTGAAGCTTGGAGTCCAAGACAAAAGAAATACTTTGAAGTTGGAAGTTGTTCAAATTTAACTGATGCTCAAGCTCGTCGTTTAGGTATTAGAATTAAAGGTGAAAAAGGTAATTATTTTGCTCATACTTTAAACAACACTGTTGTTGCCCCACCTCGTATGCTTATTTCTATTGTGGAAAATAATTATCAACCTGATGGTAGTGTAATTGTTCCAGAAGTTTTAAGACCTTATATAGGTGGTATTGACATAATTAAGCAAAAGTAGTATAATATAAGTGTACCTAAAAACTTATACACATTAAGAAAGAAAAGGAGATTTATTATGGTAGTGGATTTTGGAAAGCGGGCAAAAATAACCTTTTGTGAAGAAAATACTCTCAATCATAGAGCTCGACTCATGACAGAGTACGCATTCTGTCGTCCTATGGAATTTAGGCTTTATTCAGAATACGAAAAAGGGATTCCATTATATATATACAACAAAAATACTGTATTGGATTCTCTTATTTATTCAACTCTATCATCTATTGCAGAAATGCATAGGTGTGTTGCTATTTTTTTATTTGAATTTAAACCAGATGCAGATAAAAAATATAGCTTAGCACTGAAAGATCAACAAATCCGATGTTTTGATGGAGTATTAACTGGAATTTTTCGAGACAATACTATTACAAACCAATTTGAAACAAATTGGTTTGTTGCCGAGCTAAATAACGAAAATAAAACTAATATTCTTGTAGCTCTAAATAGGGATTACACTGAAGATGAGTATCTTGATGAAGAAGTATTCAGATAATCTCCTTTTCTCCACCGCAGGTTTTATTTCCTGCGGTGGCGTCATTTGTATAATATTTTGAAAGGAGTTTTGATATAGAAATATATCAAATAATAAAGATATGATAGTAAAAAATCCAAAATTCGAAATTTCTGCTGTAAGCCCAAAACAATATCCAAATAAAAACTTACCTGAAATTGTTTTAGTTGGGAAATCTAATGTGGGAAAATCAAGTTTTATAAATACAATGATTAATAGAAAAAACTTAGCTAGAACAAGCAGTGAACCTGGTAAAACGAGGCAAATAAATTTCTATAATATTGATGATTTGTTTTATTTTGTAGATTTACCTGGATATGGATATAGTAAAATGTCTAAAAAAGAACAGGAGCAAGTTGGGCATTTTATCGAAGAATATTTATTTAATAGACAAGAAATTACCTTAGTAATATTTTTAATAGATATAAGACATAATCCGACAAAAAATGACAAATTAATGTATGATTATATAATTCGTTCAGGTTTGCCTTGCATCATTATTGCAAATAAAGCAGATAAAATAGCAGTAACAAAAGTTGATGATACTGTAAAATCATTACAAAAAATTTTGAATCCAATTGGAGATGTCCCTACTATTGCTTTTTCTTCAGAAAGAAAAATTTATTCTGAACATGTTTGGGATTTAATAGAAAAATACATTAAAAATTAAACTCTTGGCGATAAAACTTTATAAAGTTTCGTCGCTAAGAGTCTATTATTTTTATCTACATCTTATATTTTTAAAATTAACAACATTCTTTTCTTTTTTTACAAAAATATAATATACCTGCTAATAATAAAAGTATTCCCAAAATTACTGCTAATACTATTATTGCAGCTAATGCTCCTAATATTACTGTACTTAATGCTGCACCAACTAATAGTCCAATAACTAAAGAAAATAGTGATAAAAGTATGATTTCAACTATTCCTAAACAATTTGTTTTTTTACATTTGCAACACTTTTTTGGTTCATAACAACAAAAATTATCTTGTGGTTCCATGTTGCTCACCTCCAATATAGCATATATTAATATACTATATTATATAATATGTAAACTATTTTTTGAAGTTACAATGCATATATATATTTTTTTATAATGTATAATTGCAATTTTCAGCTTATTTTTTTAAATTATGTGCTATAACTACTGCTTTTTAGATTTAGTTTCATTTTTAGTTATCATCTTTAATGCTTTTTGTCTTTCTACTGTTATAACATGTCCACATCCTAGACACTTAAGTTTAAAATCTACTCCTACTCTAGTAATCTCCCACAGTTTGCTTCCGCATGGATGTACTTTTTTCGTTCTAACAACATCTCCTACTTCGTAATCTATTTTAACTCACATCTCTTTCTTTAGGGATTTTGAGATACGTCCCTAAATCCCTATTGCTTTTTCAAATCTTGCTTTTATTCTGTCTTTTCCTAATATTTGCATTATTTCGTACATATCTGGTGTGTTTGTTCTTGCTGTTAATGCTACTCTTAATACTGTACTTACATCTCCTACATGTGCCTTATATTTGTCTGGATTTTCTTTAAATTCTTTCACTTCTTTTGCATAGCCTAATCTTCCTGATAGTTCTTTTATTTTATCAAACCATGTTTGTTTGTCGTCATTTTCATCATAGTATTCGTTTATATATAGGTTTAAGATTTTATTTATTTCTTCTTTATCGTTTATTACTTGGTAATCGTAGTTTTGTTTTTGACTGTCAAACATTTCATCATACATATATGAGATGTTTTCTCTTACATCTGACCATTTTGCTATGTCTTTTCTTGGCTTTTTGTTTCCTCTTTCTATTCCAAATACTTTTAATGCATATTCTTTGTTGTTTTCTAGTGTGTCTGCTAGATTTTTATCATATTCTTTTGCCCACTCTACTGCCATTTCATATACTTCTTCTGCTGTAAATTTTGATATTACTGTTTTTCCTACGTCTAGCAATTTTACCATATCAAATAATGCTCCACTTACACTCATTTTTGATATTTCTAGTTTGAAATCATCTATTGATGCATCTTTATTTGCTCTTCTCCAGTTTTCAAAGTTTGAGTTTGCTATGTTTAATAAGTATTCTGTTACTGCTTCTTTTGGTATTCCCATTTCTACATAATATGATACTGCTGCTTCTGGATCTTTTCTTTTACTTAATTTTCTCTTATTCCCATTATCATTTTTCATAATTGGTGCTATATGTGCATATTTTGGTGGTTTAAATCCCATTTCATGGAATAGTTGCAAATGCAATGGTACTGATGATAACCATTCGTCTCCTCTTATTACATGTGTTGTCCTCATTAAGTGGTCATCTACAACATGTGCAAAATGATATGTTGGTAATCCATCTCCTTTGATTATTACTATATCTTGGTCATTTTCTGGAAAGTCTACATTTCCTTTTATTAAATCATGATGTTTTATTTTTCTATCTTCTCTTCCTGGTGATTTAAAACGGATTATATAGTTTTCTCCTGCTTTTATTTTTTCTGCCATTTCTTCTACAGTTAAGTTTCTACATTTTGCCCAAACTCCATAATATCCAGGTCTTATTTTGGCTTGTTCTTGCTTTTGTCTTATGGAATCTAGTTCTTCTGGTGTGCAAAAACATGGATATGCTTTTCCTTGTTCTATTAGGTATTTTGCATATGCTTGATAGATTTCTTTTCTTAGTGATTGTCTATATGGTCCATATGCTCCTTTACTTTCTGTTTCGTTTATCATTCCTTCATCTGGATTCATTCCAAATTTATCCATTGATTCTATTATTTCTGTTATTCCGTTTTCAATTAATCTTTTTTGATCTGTATCTTCTATTCTTATGAAAAATACTCCTTCTGTTTGTTTGGCTAATTTTTTTGCGATTAATCCTTGATATAATCCACCTATATGTATAAATCCTGTTGGACTTGGTGCTATTCTTGTTACTATTGCTCCTTCTTTTAGGTTTCTTTCTGGATATTTTTCTTCATAATAACTTATATCCTTTGCTTCTGGAAATATTAAATTTGCTAAATCTTTATAATCCATTTTCTAATCATCCTTCCTTTTTCTCCATACATTATACACTCTATAAACTATTTTGGCAATATTTTATATTTTCTATGATAAGGCTTTATGCCTTTTACAAAAACAAAGACGAAGCTGTTTTTTTGCCTCGTCTTAAAAAACATTATACTTCCATTATTATTGGTATAATCATAGGATTTCTTTTTGTTTTCATGAAAATATAATCTTTTAAGTTTTCTCTTACAGTTGATTTTATTGTAGCCCAATCACGAATTTCTCTTTCTTCGCATTTTTTAATTTCATGTCTTACAACTGATTTTACATCATCCATTAGGTTTTCAGATTCTCTTACATATACGAATCCTCTTGATATTACATCAGGTCCTGCAACTACTTCTCCTGTATTTGAGTCCATTGTTAAAACAACTATTATAAGGCCATCTTGTGATAGATGTTGTCTGTCTCTTAATACGATATTTCCAACATCTCCAACTCCTAATCCGTCAACTAATACTCTACCGCTTTGTACTGAAGTTGTTAGTTTTGCTTCTTCTTCATTTATTTCTAACACTCTACCATTTGACATCAACACAATATTTCTTCCGTCTATTCCCATTTGTTTTGCTGTTTCTGCATGTGCCATTAATTGTCTATATTCACCATGAACTGGTATAAAATATTTTGGTTTTGCAAGTGCTATTATTAATTTTTGTTCTTCTTGGCAAGCATGTCCTGATACATGGACATCTGCTAATGCACTATATACAACTTCTGCTCCTATTTGCATTAAGTCATCTACGACTTTTGATACAAATTTTTCATTTCCTGGTATTGGGTTTGCTGATATTATTACTAAGTCATTTGCTGTTATTGTAACTTTTCTATGGTCTCCTGCTGCCATTCTTGTTAGTGCTGACATTGGCTCCCCTTGACTTCCTGTTGTGATTATTACCAATTGTTCATCATTATATGTTCCTATCATGTCTATATCTATAAATAAGTCTTCTGGACAGTCTATATATCCTAACTCTCTTGCGGTTTCTATCATGTTTATCATGCTTCTACCACATACTGCAATTTTCCTTCCGTATTTAACAGCTAAATTTACTATTTGTTGTACTCTATGAACATTTGATGCAAATGTTGCCACTACTATTCTTTTTGTACAATGTATAAATAGTTTGTCAAATACATCTCCTACAGAACTTTCTGACATTGTGAATCCTTTTCTTTCTGCATTTGTACTATCTGACATTAGTGCTAATATTCCTTGATTTCCAAGTTCTGCAATTCTTCCTAAATCCATTATTTTTCCATCTATTGGTGTATAATCTACTTTAAAATCTCCTGTGTGTAGTATTGTACCAACTGGTGTAGTTATTGCAAGCATTACAGAGTCTGGTATACTATGTGTACTTCTAATTATTTCTATATTAAAATATTTTCCTAATTTGATAGTTTGACCTTGCATTACTTCTATAATAGTTGTACTTCTTAATAGTTTGTGTTCTTCTAGTTTATTTCTAATTAATCCTGCTGCTAATCTTGGGGCATATATTGGTATATTTATTTGTTTTAAGAAATATGGAACACTTCCTATATGGTCTTCATGTCCATGTGTTATTATCATTCCTTTTATTTTTTCTTTATTTTTTTCTAGATATGATATGTCTGGAATTACTAAATCTATTCCTAACATATCATCTTCTGGAAATGATAATCCACAGTCTACTATTATTATTTCATCTTCATACTCAAATACTGTAATGTTTTTACCTACTTCGTGTAATCCTCCAAGTGGTATTATTTTTAATTTTGAGCTTTTAAATATAGAACTTTCTTTGATATCTCTTTTTGTAACTTTTTCTATTGTTTGTTCTCCTGTATTCCTCATGCTTGTTTTTCTTGGTCTTCTTTCTCTTTTAACTTTTTCTTCTCCTTCTTTTTTTATTATTACTGACTTTTCATTTTGATTTTTTAAGTTGCTTTTTATATTACTTCTTGTTGTTCTGCGTTCGCTACTTCTTGTATTGTTTCTTGTAGCATTTAATGTATTGTTTTTTAAATTTTCTTTTGTCATAAAATTCTATCCTTCCTTTCTTTATTTTATTTAAGAAAAACCTAAAAAATTAGTTTAAATATCTTCAAACTAATCGAATTTGACAATGCAAAATATAATAGAAATATCTCATAATTTATAGCGCTCAAATTATGAATTTCTATTTTTATATTTTATTTATATATCTATCCTAAATAGATACAAAGTCCGATTAATTATTATATTACATATAATATTCTCTTTTTTTAAAATTTTATACCCGTTCTATTTCTACTTTTTATTTTTAGGTTTTAATCTCATCCTTGCCCCTTGGCAACACTGGTAATATTATACACTATTTACAAAAAAATGTCAAATGGAATAATCCATTTGACATAATATTTGGTACTATTCTATATAATAAACATATTTGTCTTTTCTTGGTTTTGCTTCTACTTTACTCTCACTATATCCTAATATACAGTGTCCTATTCCCTCATACTCTCCTTTTATACCTAAAGATTTTAATATTTCTTTTCCCTCTTCTGTTTCAAATTCTTCTTTTGCTCTATGAATCCAACAACTTGATATATTTAATGATCTTGCTGAGAGCATAAGATTTTGCATAACTAGGCTACCATCATAAATATATGTTGGTATTTTTTTGTCTGCTAATACTACTAGTACTACTGGTGCTCCATAGAATGGATCTGTATCTTCTTTTCCCATAATTTTTGCATTCAATTTTGATAACTTATCTCTTACTTCTTTATTTGTTATTGCTATTATTATAGGTGACTGCATACCCATCCCACTTGGTGCATATGTTCCTGCTTCTATGATTTGTTCTAATATTTCCTTTGGTATCATTTCATCTTTATATTGTCTTATACTTCTTCTATCTAAGATATTTTTTATAACTTCATTCATAAAAATTGTATCTCCTTTATATAAATTTTTAATTTTATTGTAAAAACAATGCAGAAACTAAAATAATTTTGCTACTTTTTAATTACAAGTTTATTATCCTCACAATCAACAATTACTTTACTTGATGGCTTAATTTCTTCAGTTAAGATTTTTTCTGCAATTAAAGTTTCAAGTTTTTTAGTAACAAATCTTTTCAATGGTCTTGCTCCATACACTTCATCATAACCATTATCTATTAAATATTCTTTAGCTTTATCTGTTAATTCTAATGTGATATGTTTATCTTCTAATCTCTTTTCTAAATCTACAATTAACAAATCTAATATCTTTGTAACTTCTTCTTTCTTTAGAGGTTTATAAAATACAATTTCATCTAAACGATTTAAAAATTCTGGTCTAAAACTTTTCTTTAATAAATCATTTACTTTTTCTTTGGCTTCTTCTGAAATCTCTCCTCTATCTGTTATTCCTTCTAATATATATTCAGAACCTAAATTTGAAGTTAATATGATAATTGTATTTTTAAAATCTACTGTTCTTCCTTGCGAATCTGTTATTCTTCCATCATCTAGCACTTGTAATAATATGTTAAATACATCAGGATGTGCTTTTTCTATTTCATCAAATAATACAACTGAATATGGTTTTCTTCTAACCGCTTCTGTTAGTTGTCCACCTTCTTCATATCCTACATATCCTGGAGGTGCACCAATTAACCTTGAAGTAGAGTATTTTTCCATGTATTCTGACATATCAATTCTAATTAGATTTTTTTCATCATCAAATAGACATTCTGCTAAACTTTTTGCAAGTTCTGTTTTTCCAACACCTGTTGGACCTAAAAATAGGAATGAACCTATTGGTTTTTTAGGGTCGCTGATTCCTGCTCTTGACCTCATTATTGCTTCTGAAACATCTTCAACTGCTTCATCTTGCCCTATTACTCTTTTATGAAGAAGATCTTTTAAGTGTAATATTTTTTCTCTTTCGCCTTCCATAAGTTTTGTTACAGGTATTCCTGTCCATCTTGAAACAATTTCTGCAATTTCATCTGCTGTTACTTTATTTCTTAATAAAACATTTTCTTTGTTATTTTCTTTTTTCTCTTCTTCTTCTAATTGTTTTTGTAATTCAGGTAATTTTCCATATCTCAATTCTGCAACTTTATTTAAGTCATAACTTCTTTCTGCTTGCTCAATTTGTGCATTTGTCTTTTCTATTTCTTCCCTTAATTTTTGTACTTTTTCTATTGATTGTTTTTCATTGTCCCATTTAGCTTTCATTGCGTCAAATTTAGTCTTAAGTTCTGATTTTTCTTTTTTAATATCTTCTAATCTCTGTTTTGAAAATTCATCTTTTTCTTTTGATAATGCTGTTTCTTCTATTTCTAATTGCATTATTTTTCTTGAAACTTCATCTAACTCTACAGGCATTGATTTCATTTCAGTTTTTATCAAACTACATGCTTCATCTACTAAGTCTATTGCTTTATCTGGTAAAAATCTATCTGATATATATCTATGTGATAATGTAGCTGCTGCAATTAAGCTATTATCAGAAATTTTTACTCCATGAAATACTTCATATCTTTCTTTTAGTCCTCTTAATATAGAAATTGTATCTTCTACACTTGGTTCATCTACCATTACTGGTTGGAAACGCCTCTCTAGTGCTTGATCTTTTTCTATATATTGCCTATATTCATTTAATGTAGTTGCACCTATGCAATGTAATTCTCCTCTTGCAAGCATTGGTTTTAAGATGTTTCCTGCATCCATTGCTCCATCTGTTTTTCCAGCTCCAACGATAGTGTGAATTTCATCAATGAAAAGAATAATTTTTCCTTCGCTTTTCTTTACTTCTTGTAAAACAGCTTTTAATCTTTCTTCAAATTCTCCTCTGTATTTTGCACCTGCAACTAATGAGCCCATATCTAAAGAAAATATTGTACAGTCTTGCAAGCCTTCTGGTACATCTCCTCTTACTATCCTTAACGCAAGTCCTTCTGCTATTGCTGTTTTTCCAACACCTGGTTCACCAATTAAACATGGATTATTTTTTGTTTTCCTTGATAAAATTGTAATTACATTTCTTATTTCTGTGTCTCTACCAATTACTGGATCTAGCTTTTGCTCTCTTGCCATTTGAACCAAATCTTGTCCATACTTTTTCAAGACATCATAAGTACTTTCTGGGTTATCACTTGTAACTCTTGTATTTCCTCTTACACTTGACAATGCTTTCAAGAAATCGTTTTTGTTTATATTATATCTTTTAAATATTTCTTTTATATCACTACTTGGATTATCAAATATAGCAAGCATTATATGTTCAACAGATACATATTCATCTTTCATTTTATCTGCTATTTTTTCAGAATTTGAAAGTACCATGTCTACTTCTTGTGATACATATATGGCATCTGCTTTTCTTGCTCCTCCTACCATTTTAGGATTATTTTCAACTTTGCTTCTTATATCATTTTCAAAATTTTCTGATATTCCCATTTTGTTTAATAATTCTTTTATTAAACTATCTTCTTGCTCTAATAAGGCTAAAATTAAGTGTTCTTCTTCTATTTGTGCATTTTGGTTTTGCACTGCTAAATTTTGTGCTTGTTGTATGGCTTCTAATGATTTTTGTGTGAATTTTTGTGCGTTCATTTTTTCATTCCTCCTATTCATTTAAAATTTTCCGCCAAAAACTCCGCCAAATGGGACGGGGCAAAATGGCAATTTTTAAATCTAAAATGTTCAAAAGAATAATTTTCCAAATAACTATTAGATAACTATTCATATTTTCTTAGCGTCTCTCTACTAATCTTTAATACTCTCTCCATACATCTAAAAGATATATTAAATCTTCTTAAATCATTTATTACTAGTTTCAGTTTTTCTTTATCTTTCAGTAAGTGTTCTACATCAATATTATTTTCATGTATATATCTCTCTACAAATTCATCATTAACTTCATTGTCTACATCTATGAATTTTCTATCTTCTTGAATATTATTTGTTATATATTTTTTGTTTTCAAGATAGTTTGAAAATTTATAATCTTCTCTTGTTTTACATATCCCAGCTTTAACAGGATTATTATATATGTAATTCATACAGGCGTAAAATTGATTTTCTTCATAAATTCCTTCACTTTTATACCTATCTCTAAATACATATCCTACTCTGTTATATTTTTTATTATAATACATTGCATATTGTGTATTTATTCTGTGCATAAATTTGATTAATTCTTGTATGGTATTTGCGTTTAGAAGTAAATGTGCATGATTATTCATAATACAATATGCTATAACTTTAGTATTATGTGTTTTTTCTGATCCTTTAATAATTTTGATATAATATTTGATATCACACTCTTTGTTAAATATATAACTTTTGGCTATCCCTTGTACCATAACATGAAAAAAAGATGTTTTTATAGTTTCTCTTGGGGTTCTTGACATTAAATCTCTCCTTTGCTAAAATTTTCCCCTTATCTATAATAACACCTTTTTCTAAATTTTTAAAGTCTTTTTTTAAAAAATTGCCATTTTGCCCCGTCCCTTTTGTCATTTTTTTCTGTAGTTAAAATTAATAGGTGGTTTTTTTATATTTTTGATATAATTTTTTTATTTTAGAAAAAATTTTAAAAAAACAGGGATATTTCTATCCCTATTTTTGCATTAATTTTATTATTCTTTTCATATTTGTTGCAAACAGAGTCAGTGCACCCTGTATTTGCATACCACAAAGTCCTTCGGTTTGTGATTCATTATATCCGAAGGCTCTTTTTATTTCTCCATTCTTAGCTTCTATTTTATATCTTTCTTTGTATCTTTCTTTAAAGTATTGTGTTTCCTCAAATTCAGCATGTTCCAAATGTATGTCTGAATGTACTGTCACTGAGTAACTTTTCATTGTACTTCCTTCTTTGTAACATCCTTCTTTCTGTGGACATTTTTTACATTTCTCTACATCAAAAAAATATGTCTCTCTCGGATTTCGAGGACCATTTGCTTTTGCTAAATACTTTTTTATTGACATATGTCCTACTGGGCATACATACATTTCTGCATCCTTATTATATTCGAATTTTCCATCATCCTTTCTACTTCCATGCATTATTGATTTGTTTAGTTTTGCTATTAATTTTATTCCTTTTGTTTTTGCTAATCTTATATTACTTCTTTCTGCATATGCTTTATCTCCTATTACTTCTTCTACTTCTATTCCTGCCTTCTCGCTTTTTTCTATTAATTCTGGCAATTGTTTCCCATCATGTTTTTCTCCACTTGTTATTACTGCTCCTGTTATTATTCTTTCTGGTGTCATTGCTATATGTGTCTTATATCCAAAAAAACTTGTATCTGCTGTTTTATGTCCTACTCTTGCATCTGTATCTTTTGATTGTTCTATTTGGTAATTTGTATCACTTACTATTTCTTTTAATAAATTTAATTTCTCTTTTACTTTTGGATATTCTCTTAGTATCTCTTCATTGTCTATTAATTTTATTAACTCTTCACAATATTTTATCTCATCTTCTAATATCCCTGAGGCTTCTCTCTTTTTCGGCATTTTTTCTTTCATGCTTTCATCTATACTATATACATTTTTTCTCAAATTTTTTGCCACGTTTATTAATACTTGTCTTGAAGATAACAAGTTGTATTTTGAATTTGTATGCGTTGAATCTACTATTATTGCATTTTTTCTTTTTATTAATCCCTTGTCTATTGCTATTTCTACTGTTTTTTCTATTAACATATCTAACAATTCTACATCTTTTAATCTTTGTCTTCTGAATTTGGTTAATGATGTAGCATCTATTATTTCTGTCTCTTCTGGTGCTAAATCTAAAAAATATTTGAATGATAAATCATATTTCGTTCTTTCCACTAAGTCTACATCTGATATATTTTCTATACATTTTAATAGTAAATATTTAAACATCATTATTGGATCATTTGCTGGTCTTCCATTATCATCACAATATTTATCTTTTAATTCTTGGTAAACAAAAGAAAAATCTACCATTTCCTTTATTTTTCTCAATAAATTATCTTTTGGTATTAACATATCATACAATTCTAAATATTTACTCATTATTATTTTTTGTTGATTTACTAACATTTTTCATTCCTCCATTTATGATATTATTATACCTTAAATATGCAAAAAAGTCTGTAACAGTAGTATTTAATTAATGTTACAGACCTTGTAATATTCTGTGGATAACTTTTCCGTATTTTTTTTGATTATTATTTTTTCTTTTTAGGGGGTTTTTCAGTCATTAAGTAACATACTTAAGGAAAATATTTTTATTTTATTTGTAATTTTTTTATTTTTCTGAGATTTCTTTTTTATATTAAAATTATATATTCAATAGGTTTGTCCCTTTGAACAATTTTTGTATAATTTGATACGTCCTTAAAGTGTTGTTTACCTGTACACATAAATAGCATCTATGTATACTTTTGAGTCACCTGTTTGCTCCTGTTCATTTATTTTCAACTTATTTATAGTCATTTGTACTTTTTTTACATTTTTATTATCATTTTTGTCAAAATACATTATTTCTTCCATTAAATCAGAAAAATTAACTATCTCATTTGTAGTATCTTTAAAAGTTGGTTGATCAATACGTAAAAATTGTCCTAAATTATCATTTTGATCTATTTCTTGTATTGCACAAAAAAATCTTCCTATATCTTTTCCTTTTACTGTTCTAATGTCTACTCCCGTTCCATACATTTGAAAGTTTAAACTTGCTCCCATAACATCTGTCCATTTAGCTTTTCCATTTGTAAAACTTTCATTTTCTTCATCTTGCCATGAACCTGTATAAGTAATCCCTGCAAAATCTTCTTCATACGTAACTACTTCTCCCTGATTTACTTTTATCTCTTGATAATAATCTTCATTATCTATATTTATCTTGCAATAAAAAATTTCGTCTCCTTGCATAAAATCTGTTAAATTATATTTAAATGTAGCA